>CAZLCF010000348.1:300-2889 GCA_964557905.1 uncultured Rikenellaceae bacterium
ATCAGCTCAGTATTTTACCGAAACCAGGATATCTGCATCATCAAGTCTTGTGAATGTTGAAGCTACAAGACCGGGAGTAAAATGCCCGTCTCTCAGCAGATCATCAGGACCTATTTTATTATAAAGGAAGAACCGGAGAGCCGGAGTGGCATAAAGGTCGCTTCCCTCGCCTGCAAGTTCCTTTGCCCGTTTGAGAATCTTCACAAGCAGGTTTTCCGAGGAAAGTACCGTTTTATGCATATATACCTGCCAGTACATGAGCCGGCGGGCTATCAGTAATTTTTCAAGTGAGTAAATTCCTTTTTCATCTATCACCAGGCTGTCATTAACAACATTAAGCATCCGTATGATCCGGTCCGATCCGACGGATCCTTCAATAACACCTGTAAAGAAACTGTCTCTCCGCAAATAGTCGAGCCTGTCCATATCCATCTGACCTGCAATCAGTTCATGCAGAAATTTCCTGTTATAAGTCCCTTTGAATATTTCAATTGCCAGGCTGAGCCTCCCCTGGTATATTTCATTCAGTTTCCTCATCATCAGGAGGGAAAGGTCTTCATGGGAGATGCCTGTAATGATTGAAGTTTCCAGGGCATGCGAGAAAGGACCATGACCGGCGTCATGCAGAAGTATGGCAATCAGTACGGCCTCTTCTTCCTGCGGTGAGATCTGAACATCTTTGCTTTTAAGGGTCCTGAGGGCAAGATCCATAAGGTGCAATGCTCCGAGGCAATGCTGAAACCTGCTGTGGGTTGCACCGGGATAAACAAAACTTGTAAGCCCGAGCTGTTTGATGTTCCTTAGCCGCTGGAACCATGGATGCTCAATAAGATCAAAAATAAAATCACCCGGAATATTTATAAAACCGTATACAGGATCATTAATGATCTTGCGCTTGTTTGTTTTGAATGCCACTTGAAAAATTCTTAGCTTACAAAATTAGGAATTTGTTGATAATAAGATAATCTCTTACAAATCCTTTGTGTTACTTTGTATTAAAAGGTGCAAGGGCATAAGGGCGCAAAGGCGTAAAGGAATTATGCTTCAAAAGATATATTTTATATGCAACATTTGAAATAAATGACGTCTTTATTGCGTAATAATCCATTACAAACCACCTAAATACCTCTCCGGCAGCATGAAAATTGAAATCCAGGAGCTGAATAAAATATATCCTAACGGTAATCATGCTTTAAAAGATATAAACCTTGAATTCGGTACCGGTATGTTCGGGCTTCTTGGTCCTAACGGAGCAGGAAAATCAAGTCTGATGAGAATAATGGTAACACTGATGAAGCCTTCCTCGGGGGTGGTGACTGTTGACGGAAAGGACATTCAGAAACACAGAAAAGAGATCAGGAGCATGCTTGGATATCTTCCGCAGGACTTCCGTTTCTTCACTTCGCTCAAAACATGGGAATTCCTTGATTATTCAGGTTCGCTGGCAGGCATGAAAAACAAAAAAGAGAGGCTCTCTGAAGTTGACAGGCTTCTTGACCAGGTGGGGTTGCTGGAGGTACGCGATCGTCAGGCCAACAGGCTGTCCGGAGGAATGAAACGCCGGCTCGGGATCGCACAGGCACTTATCGGGAATCCGCGAATTATTATTGTTGATGAACCGACCACCGGTCTTGACCCGGATGAAAGGATCAAGTTCAGGAATATTCTCTCACAGCTTAGCCAGAATGATGTGACAATAATTCTTTCAACACATATTGTCGGGGATATTTCCTCCACCTGCCAGGGAATGGCATTGCTTAATAAGGGAGAGCTTGTGTTTACAGGATCTCCTGAAAGCCTCGTCAAACAAGCTGAAGGTCATGTCTTTGAGCTTAACCTTTCGCCCCGGGATTATGAGACGGTCAAGGAGCGATATGACGTGATCTCAACGATACCTGTTGAATCGGGATGGGAAGTGCAGATCGTTGCGGATGATATTCCGGAATTTAAATCAACCGGAATTATACCGAATATTGAACACGCATATGTATATTATATGGAGCATAAGTTGCATACTGATTTAATTGAATAGCATCACCGGGGAAATTATGACTCTTCTTCATAACATAAGAACAGTTGCCAGGTATGAAGCGACAATCCTGAGGAGAAGCTGGTTTTTCAGGCTCTTTTCAATCGGAGCCCTGTTGTTCATGACAATAATGAATATCGCTCTCTTCTCTCCGATAGGGGATGAACCCTGGAATTTTATCTCTATTGCTTCATCTCTTCCGCTTTTCAATCTTTATATTCTTAACATCGGGCAGGCTGTTGTTGTAATTTTCCTTGCTGCCGACTTCCTGAAAAGAGACAAAAAAGTCGATACAAACGAAGTCCTTTATACACGCTCCATGTCCAATTTTGAATATATAATGGGCAAGACATGGGGCATACTCAGGCTTTTTCTCGGGCTTGATATAATAATACTTCTGATAGGACTTATTATTAACATCATCTCAAAAAGCATGACTATTGACCTGTTGTCATATCTGCAATACCTGTTTATAATTTGTGTTCCGACAATCCTTTTCAGTCTGGGTCTCGCTTTCATGCTGATGTCAATCATAAGGAACCAAGCTATAACCTTTCTTA
>CAZLCF010000349.1:0-2874 GCA_964557905.1 uncultured Rikenellaceae bacterium
AAGCAAGCCCCTTCCTTTCGCGGAGGGAGAGATTAAGTCTTGAGTTCATTCCCTGACCTCCAAGGATATTATTCAGCAGGAACATACCCATTCTGCGCTTGTCTTTAAGATTATAGGCGACATTCCCGATGATACAGTGATTCTGGTAGGTATCCTTCTTTCTTGTGACCATGGAAGGCTTATATCTTGATATTTTGCCATTACCTGTTTTTTTCTTCCTTGCAGAAAGTGACCCGAAATATTTGATAAAAAGCTTAAGTGCATTCTCATCGGGGATATTGCCTACAGAACAGAAAACCATCTGATGAGTATCATAGTTTCTTGACACGAATCTGTCAAGAGACTCCCGGGTAAATGATTTTACCGTTCCGGGAGTGCCCAGGATATTCCTGCCCAGAGGCTGGCCCGGGAAAGCCATTTCCTCAAAGTCGTCGAAGATCTGCTCTGCCGGGTTGTCCAGGTAGGAATTTATCTCATCAATGATCACGTCCTTTTCTTTTTCTATCTCATTTTCAGGGAATACGGAGTTAAAAGCTATATCGCTTATCATGTCGACAGCTTTTTCAAAATCCTCTTTCAGCACTGAAGCATGGATTGCAGTTTCCTCCTTTGTGGTATAAGCATTCAATTCTCCACCGACTTCATCAAGGCGGGTGAGGATATAATAGGTTTTATGTTTTCGGGTACCCTTAAAAAGCATATGTTCAATGAAATGGGCCATTCCGTGTTCGCTGGCTGTTTCGTCCCGCGATCCGGTCCTTATTATAAGTCCGCAATGGGCGACCATTCCGTCTGTCCTGTGATGGACGAGCCTGATGCCGTTATTGAGTGTATGATGGAGGAGTTTCATAAAAAGATTAAGATCAGGCTGTAAATGTACCATATAGGTAATATGATTCCAAATTGATTTTTTCGGGTTAAAGTTTTGCTTAAACAAATTTGAGATTTATATTTGCAGACCGAAAGGAAGGTGCCATAGCTCAGTCGGTAGAGCAACGGACTGAAAATCCGTGTGTCCCCGGTTCGATTCCTGGTGGCACCACATCTTTAAAACATAAATCCCGCAAGATCAACGATCTGCGGGATTCTGTGTTTTGAAGGGTGACGGAATTGTTGATGGATTTTGTAACATTCGCATAATCAGATACATACCAAGATTAAAATTAATTTGACTTCAGTTTAACAATGTCATAACTTTGATTGAAGTAGATGATAATCCCAGAAGTGCTTTTATTGATCTATTATTGTTTGGTTAAGCGTACTTTTATTATATATAAAGAGTCATTAAGGATTATTTTAAACTAAATGCAACCATGAATATTTCTAATAGCACACTTATAGTGAAATTTATAAGACGAATAAATATATTATTGATTCTGCTTATTGTTTCGCTTCCATCTTGCAAAAACAAACACAAAGAGAAGTCTGATGAAGAGCTCCGGGAAATGGCTCTGAAAATATGTGAAAACAATATTATTCTGGATTCTCATATTGACTGGCCAGAATTTATCCTTGACAATCCTGAGGATATTTCAGGGCAGACTATAAAAGGTGATTTTGATCTTGTAAGGGCTAATAAAGGTGGTTTAAATGCCGCTTTGTCAGTTGTTTATATTAATTCCAATTATGGTGTTGATAAAGGCAGGATTATGGTTGATTCCATGTTGAAATTAATCAGGTATTATCCGGAGACCTATCCTGAAAAGTTTGCCCTGGCAATTAATCCTGGAGATGTTAAAAAAAGTTTTGGGAAGAAACTGTTCTCATTGATCCCCTGCCTGGAGAACGGTTCACCTGTAGGCAATGATTTGGAATATTTAAAATATCTTAAAGATCAGGGCGTTGTTTATATGACTCTTTGTCATAATAAAACAAACCAGATAAGTGATTCTAATTTTGATCAGGAAAGGAAATGGAATGGATTAAGTCCTGAAGGCATGGTAATTATAAAGGAGATGAACCGTCTGGGCATCATGATTGATATTTCGCATTCTACAGATAGTTCAGTTGTTCAGGCAATCAGGTTTTCCGAGGCTCCAATAATCGCAACACATTCATCATGCAGATACTTTACACCAGGCCTTGAGAGGAATCTGTCTGATACTTTAATCAAAGCATTAGCAAAGAATAAAGGCGTCATTATGGTGAATTTTGGCGCACTGTTTCTCGATTCAGTCTGTATGAAAAATACCGATGATGTACTATACTCATTGAATTTAAAGGGTTTAAGCTATGATTCAAAGGAAGGGAATGATCTAATCATGGAATATGGAAAAACGCACAGGTTACTAACTGATTCAAAACAACTGGTCAACCATATAGAACACATAATAAAAGTGGCAGGAATAGACTATGTGGGTCTGGGTTCTGATTTTAACGGGATAGGACCTTCAAAACCCTCAGATGTTCCTGATGTATCTGGTTATCCTGTAATCGTATTTGAATTACTTAAACGTGGTTATACAGAGAGTGATATAAAAAAGATATTATCTGGTAACTTCCTTAGAGTTTGGAATGATGTAATTGAAACTGCCAATACCTTGAATAAAAGTTCAAGCAACTGAGAAATAATTCAATACTGCCTGAAAATAAAACTTTTTAAAGACTTTTACATACGGGTGCAATTTATTTAAATCGCAAATCCCACAAGATCAATGATCTGCGGGATTTTATATTTGATAGGGTGACGGAATTGGTGACGGATTTTGTAACAAACACGTAATCAAATAAATACACGGAAAATTCCAAGTTTTAATTCAATCCCTTATTGTAGCCAGCGTGATTTTATAGGATTTTTAAGAAGTTTATAAAGGAATTTTTTATTTAAATTTGAATTAACCCGGGATGGTGCTTTTCATAGCATTGTCCGTGTTA
>CAZLCF010000350.1:0-2871 GCA_964557905.1 uncultured Rikenellaceae bacterium
AACTGCAATGACAAGAAAACACCCGGTCGTTCTTTACGGCCTCTGCCCTGGAGCGTTTAAAAAGTTAATCATCCCCCTCATTCTCTCCGGTAGCTTTATTATTCTGACAGGATGCGCCACGGTAAAGTTTTACTCCGATCCTGATCTGAAGAATGAAACCGGACTGCGCTGTTATACCCTCAAACCCTATCTCCTTGTGGAATACAGGGCAGAGAAGGATAATACGGTCAAAACATCTGTCGTGTATCTGCCGGACCTTGCAAATCCCCAGTACATGGAGTTTAAAACCGGCATAGGTTCAAATGATATTAAGCTGACATTCACCAACAGTGCGCTTACCTCTTACGGGGTGGTCAGTGAATCAATGTTCTCAGAGACCCTTGAGGCCGTTGCATCCATGCTTTCCAGGAGTGCTTATGCGACCCAGGCATTCACAGGCAGGGAAATGTCTGATGCGGATGAGTCCGGTACACACTTTAAGCTTTATGAAATTATTCCCGGCCGCGACGAAACAACACTTAAAGAAATCATCCCACTTAAATAAAAATTAATCCGCAATCCACAATCCGCAATCCGCAATATTACTATGAATCCCAACATATTAAACAGAAAAATAGTCCTTGATGGAGCCTCCCGTACCGTGGGCACCGGCTGGCTTTCTCCCCTGCCTGACCTCCGCGATTATACCAACACTCACACTGAAATTGAAGTCTTTAACAAAAAACTGGGTCTGACAGCCAAAAACCACAGGCAGCAGAATATGGTTGATCTCAGGGAGTGGTGCTCCCCGGTTGAAGACCAGCTTGGTCTCGGGTCATGTACTGCCCATGCAGGTGTCGGCATAGTTGAGTATTTTGAGAGAAGGGCATATGGAAAGCATATTGAAGCTTCAAGGCTCTTTTTGTATAAAGCCACAAGAAACCTTATGCAGGTCACCGGCGACACCGGCGCATGGCTCAGGGATACAATGGGTGCACTGGTTTTGTGCGGAGTGCCGGATGAAAAGTACTGGCCATATAATGTCGCGGACTATGATAAGGAACCCGGCAGCTTTGTCTATTCACTGGCCGATAATTACCAGCCGGTAAAATATTTCTGTCATGATCCGCTCTCCTCCGCTAAAGCTACGGAGAGCAAAGCAGGGAGCGAGAGGCAGGATGTTCTTGATTCGGTAAAGAAATATATTGAGGCAGGCATCCCGTCCATGTTCGGCTTCTGGGGTTTTCAGTCATTTGAAGGCTCTGATACGCCGGGCGACATACCCTATCCATGTAAGGGAGAATCGGCACAATGGGGTCATGCGGTTGTTGCGATGGGTTATGATGACAACCGGAAGATCAGGAATACCAAGTGTGACAAAGAGACAAAAGGAGCATTGTTGATACGCAACTCCTGGGGCGAAACCTGGGGCGAGAAGGGTTACGGATGGCTCCCGTATGAATATGTGCTTAACCGTCTGGCACTCGACTTCTGGTCACTCCTGGAGATGGATTGGATTGATACGGGGGAGTTTGGCATCTAGGGTGCAAGACAGGTTGGCAAAACCTGGTTAATGCAGGAATTTGGTAATACACAATATGCTCAGACGATTTATCTGAATTTTGAGAAAAACAAACGGTTAAAAGCCTTGTTTGCCGATGATTTTGATATTAAAAGGGTAATCATAGCTTTACAGGCGGAATCAGGTTTAACCATACATGCTGAAAACACTTTATTGATTTTCGATGAAATACAGTTTGTGCCGGAAGCAATAACTGCTTTAAAGTATTTTCAGGAAGATGTCACCGGGTACAACATTGTGTCTGCCGGTTCATTGTTAGGTGTAGCGCTTCATTCTGATATCTCTTTTCCTGTTGGCAAGGTAGTATTCATGGATTTGTATCCTTTAACTTTTTTAGAGTTTCTTGATGCAATTGGAGAAAGCGCTCTTGTGGAAATACTTCATAGCGCTGACTGGAAATTGATAACGGCGTATAAATCAAAGTATATTGAACGGCTCCGGCAATATTATTATGTTGGAGGTATGCCCGGGGCTGTTTTGAAATTCAGCGAAAACAGTAATTTTAAAGAGGTACGTGATGTTCAAAAGCAAATATTAGAAGCGTATGAACAGGATTTTTCAAAGCACGCTCCTTTTAATATTGTTCCCCGTATCAGGATGCTGTGGAACTCAATACCGTCCCAACTGGCAAAGGAGAACCGGAAATTTATTTATGGACTGGTGAAGGAAGGATCCAGGGCAAAGGAGTATGAGTCAGCGTTATCATGGTTAATTGATTGCGGTCAGATCAGCAAAGTATCGAGAGTAACCAAACCGGCAATTCCGCTGAAAGCATATGAAGACGCAGGTTCTTTTAAATTGTTCACAGTTGATATAGGGTTGTTATCAGCGATGACCGATATTGATGCAAAAACACTTCTTGACGGGAATATTTTATTCACTGAATTTAAGGGAGCTTTTACAGAGCAATTTGTATTTCAGCAATTACGAAGCCTGGAAGAATTTTCAATTTTCTACTGGTCTGCCGAACGCTCAATCTCTGAAATTGATTTCCTTGTCCAGCATTCCGGTAATTGCATCCCGATAGAAGTCAAGGCAGAGGAAAATCTGCAGGCGAAGAGCCTGAAAGTATTCAGGGATAAATTTAATCCTAAAATCTCCGTTCGTCTGTCAATGTCAGATTACAGGAAGCAGGAATGGCTTATTAATATACCCCTGTATGCCATTTCAAAATTGGCGGAGAACCTGTGATCATATGATAATTTGAACCTTCACACCGGTGTACCATCAAACCCTCTTCTTCCCGATCCTTACGCCGCACACCACAGTCAATACCTGAATAACGTTAAAGTTTTAGTTTTGGGAATTTG
>CAZLCF010000351.1:0-2865 GCA_964557905.1 uncultured Rikenellaceae bacterium
TTATTTTCCGAAAAAATCAGAAATTACTGTACGTTTTTGACTTCTTTAACGACAGGGGTCTCTTTGTTGAATATACAGGCGAATCAAAAGAGGTTGACGGCCGTGAATACCCGTCCTGCACAAATTCGAAGGGAATTCCGCCAAAGCAGGTTGTGTTCGGAAGCAGTTCCAGAAAACTCTATAATAACATAGTCGTTTCCGAAGACGACGAGGATGAAGATGAAACCGAGGTTGACGATCTTTTCCTTAATGGTGAAGATGAGGAATCACTTCCTGATTTCGAGAATGAAGAATCCATGAACGAGGACGAAGAATAGCCTCTTCACGGAAATAATCCGCATGAAAAATATTTTGATAGTCATTCTTGGACCGACCAGCGCCGGAAAGACGGATATTTCCATAGCTATTGCCCGGCATTTTAAATGTGAGATCATTTCTGCTGATTCCCGCCAGTTTTACAGGGAAATGAGGATCGGAACGGCAGTTCCGTCAGAACATCAGTTAACTGAAATTAGGCATCATTTTATCCGGTTCATATCAGGAGAGGATTATTACAATGCAAGTCTTTTCGAGAGAGATGTCCTTAATATCCTGCCCGGACTTTTTGAAAAAAACTGCCTGGTCTTAATGACCGGAGGTTCAGGCATGTATATTGATGCCGTCTGCAACGGCATTGATGATATCCCTGATGCTGACCCGGCGGTTCGCAAAAAATACACCATAAAATATAAGGAGGAGGGAATTGCCGGACTGAGACTTGCTCTTAAGATCCTTGACCCTGAACATTATGAGAAAGTTGACCTTAAAAATCCAAAAAGGATAATCAGGGCTCTTGAAATAAGTGAGACTACAGGGCGTCCATATTCTTCTTTTCTGACAAAACAAAAGCGGGAAAGAGATTTCCGGATCATAAAAATCGGCCTTGAAAGACCCAGGGAGGAACTTTATATAAGGATTGATGCTCGGGTCGATGAAATGATCAGAAGCGGTCTTGAAGATGAGACTAAAAGTCTTTTTGAAATGAGACACCTGAATGCCCTGAACAGTGTGGGGTACAGGGAGTTTTTTGATTTCTTTGAAGGAAAGATATCAAGGGACAAGGCGATTGAACTGATTAAACGGAATACCCGACGGTACGCAAAACGGCAGATGACATGGTGGTCTAAGGATAAGGAGATAAAATGGTTTAGTCCGGAGAATGCAGATAAAATTATTGGCTTTCTGGAAACAAAGATAATGTCTTAAAGTCTTGTAGTCCTGCGGTCCTGCGGTCTTGCAGTCACATATGATCACTCCAATTTCTTCAATTTTCTTATCGTCTCAGCAGGATCTTTTGAGCTGAAAACCGTATTACCTGCAACAAGGACATTCACTCCTGTTTTGATCAGCCTGGAGGCATTTTTTGTGTCAACTCCCCCATCAACCTGGATCAGGACATTATATCCTCCTTCATCAATCATTTTTCGTAACTCAGCGATCTTCCTGTAGCTTTCCATGATGAAGGACTGACCTCCGAAACCGGGATTGACAGTCATGATAAGGACCATATCGATGTATGGCAGAATATTTTTCAGCAATATCACCGGAGTGTGCGGATTAATCGCCACCCCTGCTTTCATTCCGAGGTTACGTATCTCAGTCACTGTTCGTTGCAAATGCACACATGCTTCGTACTGAACGGTCAGAATATCTGCACCGGCTTCATGGAAACGTGCAAGATACCTGTCGGGATCCACAATCATCAGATGAACATCCAAAGGTTTTCTCGCAATTTTCCTGACATGCTCAATGACCGGGAAACCAAATGAAATATTCGGAACAAACACCCCGTCCATAATATCGAGATGTATCCAGTCGGCTTCACTGTTATTTACTACCTGGACATCCTTTGCCAGATTTCCAAAATCTGCAGTAAGAAGTGACGGAGAAACGAGATGGCCCATTTAAGATTGTTTAGGACAAAGATAGAAACAAATAGTTAACCCAGGTATGTTTTAAGTATTCTGCAGCGTGTGGTAAACTGTATCCTTTTGATTGCTTTTTCTTTTATCTGGCGTACGCGTTCACGCGTCAGGCTGAGCTCCTCTCCAATCTCTTCAAGGGTAAAAGGATGCTTCATTCCAAGTCCGAAATAGAGCTTCAGCACTTTCGATTCACGGGCAGAGAGTGTGCTGAGGGCTCTCTCTATTTCATACGCAAGTGATTCGTTTATAAGATTTTTATCCGGGCTTGGGGTATCGCTGCTCTGAAGCACATCGTACATTGTATTATCCTCTTCGGAGCTTAAAGGTGCATCCATACTGACTGTACGGCCGTTTGTTTTAAGGGACTCCTTGACATCTTCAGGTATCATTTCGAGCATATCCGCAATCTCCTGGGATGAAGGTTCACGTTCATATTCCTGTTCAAGGCGCGCAAAAGCCCTGTTAATGCGGTTTATTGAACCGATCTTGTTTACCGGGAGTCTTACGATCCTTGCCTGTTCAGCCAGCGCCTGAAGAATTGCCTGCCGTATCCACCATACAGCATATGATATGAATTTGAAGCCCCTGGTTTCATCAAAACGCTGAGCTGCTTTCATCAGTCCGAGGTTACCCTCATTAATAAGATCAGGAAGGCTCATCCCCTGGTTCTGATACTGTTTTGCCACAGATACAACAAAGCGGAGATTTGCTTTTACGAGTTTCTTCAGAGCGTCTGCATCGTTTGATTTAATCCTTCTGGCCAGAATAACCTCATCCTCAGGTGAAATAAGATCAACTTTACCTATCTCCTGGAGATATTTGTCAAGAGAAGGGGTGTCACGGTTTGTAACCTGTTTGGTAATCTTTAACTGACGCATTTACAGGCCTGAATTAGATATTC
>CAZLCF010000352.1:0-2852 GCA_964557905.1 uncultured Rikenellaceae bacterium
TTGAAACCTTTAAGAGACCACGAAGGGAGCACCGGTTACCAAATGTTCTAAGCAAGGAAGAGATCAAAGCAATATTACAGGCCCCTTCAAATCTGAAGCATAAAGCGATGCTTTCGCTTATCTACGCCTGTGGATTAAGGAGAAGTGAATTACTTAGTTGATCCTTAATAATTATTAACACATTGATTGTTAATAACTTATGTTCTTTGAAATCTTGATTTTTGCATGATTTTTTGGTAAATTTGTATAAAACCCTGCAAATCATGTTAAAGAAATTACCCTCTCAGCCCCAGTTAGTGATGTTCAAGACTGTACTTACCAGCTTCATAAATCCTCAGCATGAACTCTGTCTTTTGGCCAGTAAAATAGATTGGGGAAACCTGGAAAAGGAATTTGCCCCGCTGTACGCTGATGTTGGCAGACCTTCCGTTCCAATCAGGACAATAGTGGGGCTTCTGCTGCTGAAACAGATATATGATCTGGGCGATGAGACAGTAATGGACAGGTATATTGACAGTCCATACTGTCAGCACTTTTGCGGGGAGATATACTTTCAATATGAATATCCATTTGATCCGAGTGATTTTGTACATTTTCGCAAGCGTATCGGAGAAGGAGGGATGAAGATTATCTTTAAACAGAGCATAGATCTGTTTGGTAAAGAGAAGGTGCGCAAAGAGATAAAAGAGGTACGGGTAGATACAACTGTCCAGGAAAAGAACATCACCTTCCCAACGGATCGGAAGCTTATAGAGAAGGTGATAGATCACTGCAAGAGGATAGCAAAGGAAGAAAACATAAAGCTAAAAAGGACCTACAGCAGAGAGATTAAAAAGCTAAAATACCAGCTCAGGTTTGCACGTAAACCGAAGAACATGAAGAAGCTTAAAAAAGCACAGGCAAGGCTTCACAGGATAGCATTCAAGATTTATCAGGATGTGGTAAAACAACTTAACCCCATCCCGATAGAATACATGAAGGAGTTTGATATATTGTACAGGGTTCTGACACAAAAAAGGGATGATACGAATAAAGTTTATAGCGTACATGAACCTGATGTACTTTGTATATCAAAGGGTAAAGAGCATAAACCTTACGAGTTTGGGAATAAGAGTTCATTCGCTTATACCAGGGAGTCGGGGATTATCGTTGGAGCAATGGCAGTAGAAGGGAATACATATGATGGACATACATTAGAACCACAATTGGATCAGGTAAGGGAACTGACCGGGGGTAAAGTCAAGAAAGCGATCGTGGACAGAGGCTATAAGGTCAAAGGAGGAATAGCGGGAGTAGATATTGTAATGCCTAAGATGCTAAAGAGGGAAAGCTACTACCTGAAGAAGAAACGAGAGGAACGATGTCGATCAAGGGCAGGAGTAGAAGGACTTATTTCACACCTGAAGCACGATCACAGGATGCTGAGGAATTACCTCAGCGGCACAGCAGGTGACAAAATAAACACATTACTGGCAGCTGCAGCATACAATATGAAGAAGTGGATGAGATTGGAGAAACAAAAGATACTGGATATAATTTTTCGCTGGATTTACCAGAGACTTATTTTTGTCCCGGCAATATCCAACGCTACAGAACATAAGAAAAACAGGTATTGATAAGGATCAACTATATAACTAAAATTAAAACTTTAAACTATAGGTTAGTGACGGCAAAATCGGGAAAAGAGTATACTTCTTAAGTACTATTAAATCCTTTCTTCCATGGATATCATCATTACCATAGTAAACAAAAAATATATTTTTATGATTATAAACATTATAAATGCTAATACTCCATGTTCTGTAAAGGGTTTTCTTTTGCTTATGAAAGTTAATTCCTAGATCAAGTCGATGATATGGAGGAAGTCTGTAATTGTTGCGATTTTCGAAATGCTGAACATATTTATTATCTCCAATTACAATATATGAATCATATACATCGGTTATTAAAGTAAAGAGATTACCTGAACTGAATTCCCAATCTAATCCTGCATCAATTTTATTATTGAACCTATGATTTAAAAGTAAATTTATATCATGCCGTCTGTCATATTTATAAGGGAACCAATTACCAAAGCTGATACTTTCAAATTGCCTTTCGGTCATGGAAAGGGTATATGCCAGCCAACCTGTTATTTTTCCTGAAGTTTTCTTTAGCATAAACTCCATACCATAAGCCCTTCCTTTACCTCCTGTTTCGATTTTAGTTTCCCAACTTCCGGAATCCAAAAAGCTGCTGCCCTCACTATATTCAATCAGATCCTTCATCGATTTATAATAAGTTTCGATGCTGAGTGAAAAATTTTTATCAATCTGATAAATTGAACCCAATGCAATCTGATCAGATAATTTAGGATTTACTTTTTGCGTAGCCGGGACCCACAGGTCAGTAGGAAAAGTAATTCGTGAACTTGTTAGCAGGTGAACATATTGTTTCATCCTTGAATAAGCCAGCCTAAATACAAACCGGTCTGTTAAGAGATATTGTCCAGATAGCCTTGGTTCGAATGAATTGTATATTTTATTGGTCACTGAAAAAAATGATAACCTTAATCCGATATTTGCCTTTAACCTGCTGTTTAACTGCATTTCGTCTTCAATGTATATTGCAGGTTCAAAAGCAAATTGTCTCTCATTTTCTAAAATAGATGAAGTACTATCACTGCCAGTACCGACACTTAAAGATGAAATATGTGCATAAGGAGTGAATTCATGATATATACTTCCGATGCCGAATTTAATATTATGCCCAGATAATGGTTGGTAATCAAAATCAACTTTAAGAGTTAAATCCTTTATTCCAGAGCGAAAATCCGATAAGTAGTTATCATTTGTAACAATACCTGTTGATTG
>CAZLCF010000353.1:0-2846 GCA_964557905.1 uncultured Rikenellaceae bacterium
TGGGATACTCTTGTCCGGGTTGATTTTTGGTTGATGGCTTGAAGTCTTCGATAATAGTTGGCTGCACTGGTTGTGCTAAACATATCCCTCCTGTTATAAGCATAACCGATAACACAATCAATTGTCTGTATTTCATTTGTTAATCTTTTTAGTAATTCATTTATTTTTCTCTAAAATCAAAAAGTTACTTATCAGTTAGATAATCAGTCCTTAAAGAGAAGCAAAGCGAATTCACGGAGGCTTCGTCTCCAGGACTGCCATTCATGAGCAGTAAGCGAAGAAATATAGGATGCACTCTTTATGCCTGCCTCCTGCAGAGCGTCAGCTGCAGCCTTTACGCCTTCGGAGCCTCTTTCACGGCTGCCATAGCTCATAAAAACGAGTTTGACCTTGGATTTGTCGGTGATTTCCGCCGGGGCTATAGTGCCACCGCTGAAAAGGCCGATATATGCGAACTTATCGAGGTGGGCCAGTGTAACCGACCTGGTGCACATGGCACCCATCGACAAGCCTGACATAGCACGATGAGCCTGATCGGCCAGTGTGCGGAAGTTTTTGTCAACCCAGGGGATCATATCATTGATCATAAGATCAGCATATGTGTCAAATGAGAAACGGGGACGTGCGCCTGCAGGCGGTGCACCTTGACCGGGAGCACCGGGAGCCGCAGCCGGCTGCTGAGCTGCTGGTGCTGCAGCAGCAGGAGCGGGAACTGCAGGACGCGGACCCATCGGGAACTGAGGTCCAACAGCACTGGTCTCCATGACGACAATAAATGGCCTGATCTTACCTTCCGCGATAAGATTATCGAGGATTAGATTGGTGCGACCCATTTCTATCCATACTCTTTCATCCTCACCTCCGCCGTGCTGAAGATAGAGCACCGGATAACGGGTTGAGGTGTTCTTTTCATAATCAGGCGGCGTGTAAACGAAAATGTGACGCCATGATTTTGCCACCTTGGAATAATAATTCTTTATAAGCACGTTTCCGTGAGGCACATCTTTCAGTTCGTAAAAGCCGCCATCGGGATCGGGAACTTCAAAACCATTGCACATGTGACCGTAGCCCATAAATGCATTGGTCGCCGGATCAATAACGACAGCCCCGTCAACGATCATCCAGTAGTTGTGATAACCTTTATCCTGAGGTTCGCTTGTGTATGTCCACATACCATCAGGTCCTTTGACCATATCAAAAGGGACGTTGACGATGGAAACCTGTACTTTCTGGGCGTTGGGGGCGTTAAAACGGAAAGTAACCCTCGAATCAGCTTCAATACGTGGATATTGAGCCCCGGAAAGATTGTAAGGGGACGGGTGCGCTGTATCAGCGTTAAAAACATTCGAAGCCTGTCCCGACTGAGCGAAGCAGGTCCAGCTGACGGTTATGAACATCAGCAAAATGACAAATAAAAGCTTTTTCATAATATTATTTATTAGTGGGTTTATGGTTATTATTTCTATATATTATTTTAGTGATCATTACGGTAAGATATTCACTATTACCCTTTTATATCTTGACAGGGGAGGATTTCCCTTATCCGTAACTTTAAGTATAAAATGTACTGTTTCCGGTTTGTCCACCACCGGAGCTTTAATAAAAGGGATCCTGTACAGGTTTTCAGCCTGGTCAAAACAGACAGGTTTTTTGTATGTACCAGCCTCTGGATACTGGAACCAAAGATAACTCAGATTATCCCCGTCGGGATCTGTAGTGCCGCTGGCATCCAGGACAAAGCCTTCTCCCGATTTTACAGTGATCTGGTCGGCATGACCAAGAGCAGGAACCGGTTGATGGTTGGCTTCCTGAAATGACTTGGTGCACCAGTCCATCCTGGCTGCAAAGTCATTCTGAAAATCGTCTCTCCAGCGAAACAGGGTAGCTTTATTATTATTGAAAACAACCGTATCCCTTCTGACCGCCCGACCGTATTCGTTATATATATAAGGTACATACCTGTCTGCAGTGTTGGTCCAGATTGCACGTGGTTCTGGTTCAACTGGCACACCTCCTGTAAATCCTTTGGTATCCAGTGTCGAATATTCAGGCTTGAGTAATTCATAACGACCACCCCATCCCCCCCAGTCAGGATGTTCGTAATTATTCAGTCCATTTGGGATTAACGAAAGGAATGTGGGTGTGTCTCCTTCCATTCCATAGGCTACATCGGGATAGACGGCTCCAAGCGGACCATGATCCTGTTGAATGTTAAGCGCCAGCCATTTATTGCTTATTGTTTCGTTGTTCAGCCCGGCGACTGTAAAATTAATAGCGCTCCATGTAGAACTTGTATAACCTCCGGGAGAGACAATATAGAACAGGTCAGGAAAGTTTTTTCTCATCCAGATACCGCTGTCATCCTGATCTGAGATTGTATAGACACGTAATTTTTTTATCAGCTTACTGGCATCGGCTTCTGATCTTGTCTGCCGGATTTTATATAATGCCTGGGCAAGGGTATTAGGTCCGCCCCAGACGCATACCCATAATGGTCTGGAATCGTTTTCATCAAGGATTTTTATAATCCAGTCTGAGCCCTGTGAATCTTTCCCTGCCCCGATGCCACCCATTCCATATTCCGGTAAACCCTGCTTTACAAGCTGTAGCAACGAACTGGCTTCAGGGAAACCCGGTTCATGCTTTAAAAGATTCTCCTGCACCTTACCGTAGGCACGGATGACTTTCTGAACCGATTCAGGGTGCACCTCTTTCTTCATGTGAACGGAAGTGGTTGCAATAATTCCTTTGATATCGATCATATTGGAATAGAGAAGCAGTCTGACAAGATATTCAGTATCGTCGGGTTCGTTCTCTAGCACCTTGCTGAATTCGCTTACCGCCTC
>CAZLCF010000354.1:0-2841 GCA_964557905.1 uncultured Rikenellaceae bacterium
ACAGGTCGGTAAGCCAGAGTGAACTTTTTCCCGTTACTGCTGAAATGAATCCTGCTGATATTCTTATTCTAAAAGAGATCGGAGATGATCTTAAGATCCTCGGATTCAACATCAGTTATTCAGGAAAGAATAAAGTTACCGTTAAAGGACGTCCTTCCGGGTCTGATTCATCCGATCCGGTCAGAATGCTTGAAATGTTAATTCAGGAGTTTCGCAATACTAAGTCTGATCCGTCAGCCGGCGTCAGGGAAAAGCTCGCGACAGCCATGGCTGGAGCATCTGCAATACCATATGGAAAGACATTGACACAGAGCGAGATGGAGGATCTGTTTGATTCTTTGTTTGCATGTTCCGCACCAAATTATTCACCGAAAGGCAAATCAGTTGTTATTATAATCACACTTGAAGACCTGGATAAAAAATTCAAATAGTAACCGGTTACAAGTTGTCATATTGCGGGAGAAACATTAGTTTTGTCCCTGCATTTTAACTGATAAGAACATCTCAAGAACTGCTGATGAAAAGTTACGGAAGAGGTTTTTTCGGGTTACCCCCGGTTGTCAAAAATATCATAATGATCAATGTGCTGATGCTTCTGGCATATTATGCCGTGAAAAGCGTTTTCAGCATTGATCTTAACGGTATCCTGGGACTCTATTTCCCGAAATCAGAAAGCTTTAAGCCGGTGCAGATCCTTACCCATATGTTCATGCACGGAGGTATCTGGCATCTTTTCTTCAACATGTATGCGCTTTATATTTTCGGGCAGGTGCTTGAAAATGTCTGGGGACCGAAACGGTTTTTCATTTTTTACATGGTGTGCGGACTTGGAGCGGCACTGGTTCATGAATCAGTAATTGCCTTCGAGTATAACAAGCTTATAAACACCATCAGTCCAGAACAGCTTCAGCTGGTGCTTGACGAAGGAGCTGCTTATCTGGGAGAGGGAAAGGTTTTCACTGATCAGACTATGCAGGACCTCCAGCTGCTGCTGAATACACCAACAGTGGGAGCATCTGGGGCTATCTTCGGAGTACTTCTTGCTTTTGGGGTACTTTTCCCAAATACCCAGTTAATGCTGCTTATACCTCCTATCCCTATAAAAGCCAAATATTTTGTTCTGGGTTACGGGGCAATTGAACTTTACCTTGCATTCACTCAACCGGGCAGCAATATTGCTCATGCGGCCCATCTTGGAGGGATGCTCTTTGGCTATATTCTCATAAGATACTGGCGAAAAACGACAAAAACCCTGTACTGATGGGAATCTGGGAGAATATTAAGAAGACATTCCGCAGCGGTAGCAGCCTGACAAAGCTTATATATATTAATATCGGCATTTTCCTTCTGCTGACAATAGTTGCAATAATTGGCTTCCTGCTGAATAATCCTGATCTCACATCAAAAACCCTGGGATTGTTTTCTGTTCCTGCATCACTTAAAGAATTGCTAGTAAAGCCCTGGACATTAATCACATACATGTTCACTCACAAGGATATCTGGCATATCCTGTTCAACATGCTCTGGCTCTACTGGTTTGGCAGAATCTTTCTCGAATACCTTGACCAGAGGAAACTGGTAGCGGTGTATCTTCTTGGCGGTATCAGCGGCGCTGTTGTATATATTCTGTCATTCAATATTTTCCCTGCATTCAAGGAAGTCGTAACTGAATCAGTTGCTATCGGCGCCTCGGCTTCTGTAATGGCGGTGGTCGTTTCAATTGCTGCCTATGTACCCGACTATTCTGTAAATCTGTTTCTCCTTGGAAGGGTAAAGATCAAATATATGGCCCTGGCAATATTTGTTCTAACGTCAGTAATGGATTTCTCGGTTAATTCAGGAGGCAAGCTGGCACATATCGGTGGTGCTCTTTTCGGATACCTTTATACAATTAATTTACGGCGGGGACATGATCTCGGAAAAGGATTCAACAGGATAATTGATTTTTTCGCAACGCTCTTCAAACCACGCAAAAAACTTAAAGTAACTTACAGAAAACCTGCATCAGACTATGATTATAATAAGGCAAAAACTGAACACCAGGGAAAGATCAACAAGATCCTTGATAAGATCTCAAAAGGAGGCTATGACAGTCTGACAAAAGAGGAGAAAGATACCCTGTTCAACGAGAGCCAGAAAAAAAATTGATCACATAAAAAGACAGTTTAAAATAATCTTTTTAAAACCTTGTCAAAAATCAGAGTCATAAGAATGTATTTTGACCTGATACAGGTAATTTTGCATTACTAAATTTTTGATATCTGAGAAAATTCCTTTATAAAGTTCTCCTGGCGGTAAATATACTGTTTGCTCTTGCGCTTCTGCTGTCTTATATGGCTGTTCATATAAATCCTGATGATTTTGCTTTACCTGCCTTTTTCGGCCTCGCTTATCCTTACATACTCCTGTTTAATATAATTCTGGCTGTTATCTGGGCAGTATTATTAAGATATGAAGCTCTGATATCAGTTTTCATAATTGTTCTCGGATTCAACCATTTGACAAACTATATCAAAATCGGCAAACGGACAGGAAATAAGGAAGATACATTCAAAGTGATGAGCTATAACCTGAGGTTATTTAATTACTTCGAAAACAATAACGCTTATTCTGAAAAGAAGGTTATTGAATTTCTTAAAGCTCAGCAGCCTGATATTCTTTGCCTGCAGGAGTTTTTTATCAACGGAAATCCTTCGCAGAAGGAAGCCGCTGTCAGAAATGCCCTGGGAGAGAAATACTATTCACATATGAAGGTGATCGGCAGCGGTAAAAACAGGTATTACGGTATCGCAACATACAGTAAGTTCCCCATAATCAGCAAAGGTGAAATAATCCATCCCC
>CAZLCF010000355.1:0-2830 GCA_964557905.1 uncultured Rikenellaceae bacterium
GTATTATTCTGGCTGAGTAGAGCTTCGTCCCGTTTGCATGTATGCTTTGTCCGAAAAATACTCCGGGAGATCTGTGCAATTGTGAAACCACGACTCTTTCCGCGCCGTTTATAACAAATGTGGCACGTTCGGTCATGTATGGTACAGTTCCGAGGTACACATCCTGGATTACCGTATCGAAATCCTCGTGTTCGGGATCAGTACAATATAGTTTTAGCTTTGCTTTTAAAGGAACGCTGAATGTAAGGCCGCGTTCGATACATTCTTCAATGGTATAACGTGGAGGGTCCACATAATAATCCAGGAATTCAAGAACAAAATTGTTCCGTGTATCAGTAATGGGGAAGTTTTCGGTAAAGACTTTGAAAAGTCCTTCTTTTTTCCGGTTTTCGGGAGTAGTTCCGAGCTGGAAAAACTCACCGAATGATTTTAACTGAACTTCCAGAAAGTCAGGATAATCAAGCTGGTTTTTCCTGGATGCGAAATTTATTCTTTCGGTATTTTTTAAGGACATTTTAAAAAGATTAAGTGAACTTATAATTTAAAGAACAAAAAGGTTTAGTCCCGAGTACTCGGGATTAAGCCTGTAATCCAGCTATGAGTATAACTTATTTAAGTTCAACTTCAGCTCCTGCGTCAACTAATTGGTTTTTAATAGTTTCTGCTTCTTCTTTTGAAACACCTTCTTTAACTGGAGATGGAGCAGCGTCAACTACAGCTTTAGCTTCTTTCAGTCCAAGACCAGTAATGTCTTTAACAAGTTTAACGATCTGTAATTTCTGTCCGCCTGCATTTTTAAGAATAACATCGAATGTTGATTTTTCTGCAGCAGCAGGTGCTGCGCCACCGGTAGCAGGACCGGATACGGCCATAGCCGCAGCAGCAGGTTCAATACCATACTCTTCTTTAAGTATTTTAGCAAGTTCATTTACTTCTTTTACAGACAGGTTAACCAGTTCTTCTGCAAATTTTTTGAGATCTGCCATTTTATTTGAATTTAAATTTGATAATACTTTAATAATCATTCTTTTTTTGATAGTGTTTCAAGAACACCATGAATTTTATTTCCACCTGATTGTAAGGCTGATATAACGTTTTTGGCAGGTGACTGCAAAAGCATAATAATATCTCCTAACAGTTCCTGTTTGGTTTTTACTGAGATAAGTGCATCGAGCATATTATCCCCAAGATAAATTGACTCCTGAACGTATGCGCCTTTCAGAACAGGCTTATCATGTTTTTTACGGAACTCTCTTATAAGTTTGGCAGGGTTGCTTCCGGTATTTGAAAACATGATGGACGTTGTACCTTCAAGAACCGGAAATAGTTCTTCAAAGTTTACACCAGACTGTTCAAGTGCCCTTTTGAGGAGAGTATTTTTCACGACAACGAGTTTAACGTCATAATCAAAACATTTTCTTCTCAGGTCACTTGTATCAGCGGCATTAAGCTGTGCAGTATCAGTCAGATAAAAGTGGCTGTACTCTTTCAATCTCTCAGCAAGGCTGTCTATGATAGCATTTTTTTCTTCCCGTCTCATAATTACTTTCCGAGTTTAAAGATCAATTACTCATCAAGACCTTTTGGATCGATTTTAATACCAGGGCTCATGGTGCTTGAAAGAAAAAGGCTACGTATGTAGGTTCCCTTTGCAGCAGCCGGTTTAAGCTTGTTTACCATTGAGATAAACTCCTTGGCATTTTCGGCGATCTTATCTGGTTCAAATGAGACTTTTCCGATAGAGGTATGAATGATTCCGCTTTTATCAACTTTGAAATCAATCTTACCCTGCTTCACTTCTTTAACAGCCTTCCCGATTTCCATTGTGACAGTTCCACTTTTCGGGTTCGGCATCAGTCCGCGGGGACCGAGTATCCGACCTAACTGACCTACTTTCCCCATTACGGATGGCATGGTTATGATCACATCCATATCTGTCCAGCCTCCTTTGATCTTTTCGACATAATCGTCAAGACCAACATAATCGGCTCCGGCTTCTTTTGCTTCGGCTTCCCTGTCGGTTGTGCAGAGCACGAGTACCCGCGTCTGCTTACCAGTACCATGAGGAAGTGAAACAACGCCACGAACCATCTGGTTGGATTTCCTTGGATCTATACCTAACCTTACATCCAGATCGATTGAAGCATCAAATTTGGTTTTGGTCATTTCCTTAACCAGGGATGAAGCTTCTTTCAACGAATAGAGCTTGTCCTTTTCGAGTAATTCAAGGGCAGCTTTACGGTTTTTGGTAAGTTTAGTCATTTTTCTTTCATTTAATTTTGTCCGGGAAATCACCTTTCATAGTAATTCCCATACTTCTTGCGGTACCAGCTACCATCTTCATGGCCGACTCTAACGTAAAACAGTTAAGGTCTTCCATTTTATCCTTAGCAATTGCTTTAACCTGGTCCCAGGTTACCTGTGCTACCTTTTCCCTATTAGGCTCTTTCGAACCCTTCTTCGATTTGGCAGCCTCAAGAAGCTGAACAGCGACAGGTGGTGTTTTTGTAACAAAATCGAAAGATTTGTCAGCATATACTGTTATAACAACCGGTATCACTTTTCCAGCTTTGTCCTGGGTCCTCGCATTAAATTGCTTGCAGAAATCCATGATATTCACACCTTTCGAACCCAGTGCAGGGCCAACAGGTGGAGATGGATTAGCTCCTCCGCCACGAATCTGTAACTTAATTAGTCCAGCAACTTCTTTTGCCATAATTTAAAATTTGCGTGTTTATTGCGAGAGTTTGACAGTTATTCAGGAAGCATTATAAATATTATAACCGTCAAATATCTTCATTAATTTTCCTTTTCCACCTGCATAAAACTG
>CAZLCF010000356.1:0-2820 GCA_964557905.1 uncultured Rikenellaceae bacterium
CCTGCATTATTCATGCAGAAGATAAAAGACAAAAGTAAAAAGATAAAAGTCAGGCAATTGCAAACCATTTTCAATTTTTTTTTGTAAAGTTGATTTTTATGACTGTTTTTCATAATGCCTTGATTTTTTTGTCTTTAACCTTTTGTCTTTTGTCTTTTTTAAAGTTTATGAATTAATCAGGTTAGATAGCTATTATTAATAATGCTTAACTTTTAATGCACAAAAAATTTTTTGTTAATGGAACAGATCAATAAGTCAACCCTTGAATTTCTGTCAGACCTGAAAAAACACAATGACAGGGAATGGTTTTTAAAAAACCGCAACAGATATCTTGAAACGAAGTTAAACTATGAATCATTTGTACAAGCTGTGATTGCCGGTATTTCAATCTTTGATCCTATCCTAAAGGGGCTTGAGGCGTCAAGCTGCACGTACAGGATCAACCGGGATATAAGGTTCTCCAATGACAAGACTCTGTATAAAACCCATCTTGGAGCATTTATTGTCAGGGGCGGAAAGCAAAACGGTGACAGATTTGCAGGATACTATGTTCATATAGAGCCGGGGAATAACAGTATGATAGCCGGCGGTGCCTATATCCCGCCAGCCCCATGGCTGAAGGTGATCAGGGAAAAGATTGACGAACAGGGAGATAAGTTCCTAAAGATCATTGAAAATAAAGAGTTTGTAAATTATTTCGGACAGCTGGAAGGAGAAAAGCTGAAGACAGCTCCCAAAGGATTTCCCAAAGATCATCCTCATATTGAATTACTTAAGCTTAAAAGTTATCTTGTAGTAAGAATGATTTCCGACAAAGAAATCATCAGCAGGGATTGTTTTAGTCTTATAATCAGGGCATCAAAAGTAATGAAGCCTCTGAATGACTTTCTTAATGACTATTAATCCTGTAAATCAGATTGCACTGCCATAGGCAGGCATTTTTTGCATCCTCAGGTTCAAAGGAGTTATTTCAAGGTACTCATCATCCTTGATCTGTTCCATTGATTCCTCAAGTGAGAACCTGATCTTTGGTGCAATTTTCAGACTTTCATCCGATCCTGAGGCTCTCATATTCGTAAGTTTTTTGCCTTTCACAATATTTACTTCAAGATCTCCGGGCTTTGTACGTTCTCCCACAACCTGGCCTTTATAGACCGGTTCGCTGGGATCAATAAAGAACCTGCCCCTGTCCTGAAGCCTGTCAATTGCGTATCCTGTTGCCATCCCCTGCTCAAGAGAGATCAGTGATCCGTTTTGCTTTGGCAAAATATCATCACCCTTGTATTTATCGTATCCCCGGAACCGATGGTGCATTACGGCTTCACCTGAGGTTGCTGTCAGCATGATGTTTCGCAAGCCTGTAAGCCCCCTTGCAGGAATGTCAAATTCAATATGAATAAGGTCTCCTTTGGGTTCGATCCGGAACATTTCTCCTTTCCGCTGAGTCACAATCTCAATGACCCTTCCCGAAAGGCCGGCCGGAACATTGACAATTAAGGTTTCGTAAGGTTCTGATTTAATGCCATTTATGTTTTTCAGGATCACTTTCGGTCTGCCAACCTGGAATTCATAACCTTCACGCCTCATAGTTTCAATGAGTATCGAAAGATGAAGGATTCCGCGTCCGAAAACATTGAATGTGTCTTCAGAGTCGGTCTCCTCAACCTTCAATGCAAGATTCTTCTCAGTCTCTCGCAAAAGTCTGTTTCTCAGGTGTCTCGACGTTACAAATTTTCCTTCTTTCCCGAAAAAAGGTGAATTATTAATAGTGAATATCATGCTCATGGTAGGTTCGTCCACCTCAATTCTCGGCAAGGCTTCAGGATTCAGCAGGTCGGCTAAAGTATCCCCTATTTCGAAATCCTCCAGCCCTACCAGTGCGCACAGGTCACCACACTTCACACTTTCCTTCCTGACTCTGCCCAGTCCTTCGAATACAAAAAGCTCCTTGATCCTTACTTTACGCAGCTCACCATTTTTCTTACAAAGAGTATAATCGTGACCAGTTATAATTTCACCCCTGAATACCCGTCCAATGGCTATGCGGCCTACATAATTTGAATAATCCAGAGATGCTACCTGCATCTGGACAGTTCCCTCAATAAAAGGAGGTTCAGGTATCTGCTCAAGAATTGTATCAAGAAGATATGTTATATCAGTTGTTGGTTCTTTCCAGTCCCTGCTCATCCATCCATACTTAGATGATCCGAAGACAGTCTCATAATTTAGCTGATCATATGACGGATCAAGGTTGAACATAAGTTCGAAAACATCCTGCTGAATCTCGTCAGGCCGGCAATTTTCCTTGTCAACTTTATTTATCACAACTATTGGCTTAAGTCCCAGTATGATAGCTTTTTCAAGAACAAACCTGGTCTGGGGCATTGGTCCTTCTAATGCATCGACAAGCAGGAGAACTCCATCGGCCATTTTGAGAACACGTTCTACCTCGCCTCCGAAATCAGCATGCCCGGGGGTATCTATGATATTGATTTTGACACCTTTATAGTTAACTGAAATATTCTTCGAGATAATAGTTATTCCTCTCTCACGCTCAAGATCATTACTGTCAAGGATAAGTTCTCCTGCCTCTTTCCGCTGGTCAAGCACTTTGCATTTCTGGATTATCCTGTCAACAAGTGTGGTTTTACCGTGATCAACGTGCGCTATTATTGCAATATTTCTTATTGGCTGCATAATAAATTTCAAGGGTGCAAAAATAATATTGTAAATCGGATTATTACATAAAACAGCTAAAAAACTATTTATCATAAAAAATTCATATATTTCGTTTTTAAACATAAACAGATTAACATGAAA
>CAZLCF010000357.1:0-2814 GCA_964557905.1 uncultured Rikenellaceae bacterium
CCGCTGGTGTATCCCATTAGTATTAATCCGATAAAAGCAAGGATTGCAGAGGTCAATAATATTAATGTGGATCTGACATTGTGTACAAGTGTTCCCCCGAACTGACGTGCAATAGCCATTATACCTGATATCCAAACTAACAAAAGAATGGGATTATCCGATACATTTGCAAGCAATGCAGCGATCCACTGATTTGTACCAAGCTCAGTCGAAGCAGTAAGGATCATGCAGAATGCCATAAAGAGGAAAAGTGGGCTGTAACATGCTTTTAGCATGTCTTTATAGGAAAAGCCTTCGACTACCCGTTCCGTTTGCGGGAATTTCTTGTTCAGGAACATAAATCCATAAACAAATGTCGGAAGAAGCATTATAGCCATGGCATATCGCCAGTCGTTGAGGCCAATATTATTGAACAGGTAAACCACAAGTCCTCCTATTACTATTCCGGTTGGGAACCATGCATGAAAGCGGTTAAGCCGGCGTGTTTTTTCATCAGTATACATGCTGGTTATTAATGGATTACAAGCTGCCTCCACACTGCCGTTTGCTACACCGATAAACAAAGTGGATATAAATAAAGTCCAGAAACCTGTTGCGATTATTGTAAGAACAATGCCTATAACATGGCAGAAAAATGCAATAGCTATGATGCGTCCCAGTCCAATAATATCTACAAGTGGACCGCCAAAGACCATAGCAAGAGTAAAGCCCCAGAAAGCCGTTCCCACTATCCAGCCGACCTGGGTATGTGTCAGGTTAAATTCAGTTGCCCAGGCTTCAACAAAAGAACCTCTTGTTGCAAAGGCAAGTGCTGTAACTACCAATGCAACACAGCTTGCATTGAATAATTTGGTTTTCTTGATTGTTGTATCCATGAAGAGTTAAGTTAGGTTATTATTAGCGTAGTTGATTTTATTGGAAATCTATTTTTCAAAAGCCGAATCAAAAGCAATATTTGAAGGAGGGAAGTCAACAGCCCGTACAAATTCACAGGCTTCTCTGGCTCCGTGTTCACGGTCCATGCCGCTGTCTTCCCATTCCACTGAAAGCGGACCTTTATAGCCAATACGGTTAAGCGCCCTGATTATCTCCTCAAAGTTTATGTTCCCGCGTCCCGGGCTCCTGAAATCCCAGTAACGACCCTTCATTCCGAATTCGGTATGGCCTCCGAAAACTCCGGCTTCAGTAGGAATGTCTGACCAACCGACATCCTTCATGTGGACATGGAAAATGCGGTCTCCGAATGTATGGATAAATCCAACATAGTCAACGCCCTGGTAACCAAGATGGGAGGGATCGTAATTGAATCCGAATGCCGGATGATTGTTGACGGCTTTCAGTGCTTTCCTTGCAGATACAATATCGAAGGCGATCTCTGTGGGGTGAACTTCCAGTGCAAAACGTATGCCCATCTTTTTATAAGCATCAAGTATCGGCTTCCACCTTTTTCCAAATTCCCTGAAGCCGTCTTCTATCATTTTTGCCGGAACCGGCGGAAAAGAATAAACCAGATGCCAGACAGGGCTCCCTGTGAATCCGTTGACAACAGAAACGCCAAGTCTTTTGGCAGCTTCTCCTGTTTTTATCATTTCTTCCGCTGCCCTTTTCCTTACTCCTTCAGGATCGCCGTCTCCCCATACATGTGCCGGCAGGATGCCCTTATGACGCTCATCAATCCGATCAGCAACAGCCTGTCCTGCAAGATGATTCGAAATTGAGAACACCTTGAGTCCGTACTTGTCGAGCAGTTTCCTTTTTGCCCTGCAATAAGCATCAGTCGCCTTGTTAACCTCAAAATGATCGCCCCAGCATGCCAGTTCCAGCCCGTCATATCCAAAAGATTTGGCTTTCTGGCAGACTTTTTCCAGGGGCAGGTCAGCCCACTGACCAGTGAATAATGTTACTTGCCTGCTCATATTCTTAAGTTTTTACTAAGATAAGAAAATCCTTTTCAACCTGCCTTCAGGTTCCGGTAGAAATTGTTTCCTTTGTGGTATATTCAACAATGAATCATCATGGATAAAATTTCTTCTCTTCTTCTCAACCGCAGGACAATACGCAAGTATTCTTCAGAACCTGTTGATGATAAGCTGCTTAATGAATTGCTGAAAAAAGGATGTCGTGCCTCTACAACAGGGAATATGCAGGTTTACAGTATTATAATTACCCGGGATCCCGGTAAAAAAAGAGAGCTGGCTCCATCCCATTTCAATCAGAAGATGGTAACCGAAGCGCCTGTAGTTTTGACTTTCTGTGCAGATTTTAACAGATTTAATAGATGGTGCCGGGAAAGAAATGCAGACCCCGGATATGATAATATCCTGTCATTTTTTACCGCTGCAATTGATGCACTGCTTGTTGCACAGACTTTTTGCATAGCGGCCGAAGCTGAAGGTTTGGGTATCTGTTATCTTGGAACCACAACCTATATGGCTGACAAGATAATCGAAGTCCTAAGATTGCCAAAAGGTGTCGTACCTGTAACAACAGTCACTTTGGGATGGCCCGGAGAAAAAACTGAACAGGTTGACAGGCTGCCGCTGGAGGCCGTGATCCATAATGAAACATATCATGACTATTCTGCCGGGGATATTAACAGGTATTACGGAGAAAAAGAGAAAAGAGAGGACTCACAACAGTTTGTTAAAGAGAACAATAAAGAAACACTGGCCCAGGTATTTACTGATGTCAGGTATAAAAAGGCAGATAACGTTCATTTTTCAAAGATGCTCCTTGAGGTTCTGAAGGAGCAGGGGTTTATGAATCAGTGACTAACCTTCTTTGGATCTTCATGTACTCACCCCCTTAATCCCC
>CAZLCF010000358.1:0-2808 GCA_964557905.1 uncultured Rikenellaceae bacterium
GAACTTGCTGTTCCGGGCATGGATAAAAAGGATCTGAAAATCGATATCAATGAGGATGTTCTTACAATCTCATCCGAATCGAAGAATGAGAAAGAGGAGGAAAAAGACGGTTACAAGAGAAAAGAGTTCAGTTACTCATCTTTCTGCAGAAGCTTCTATATTCCTGAAAATGTGAACAGGGATAAGATCGATGCAAACTACAAAGATGGCATTCTGAACATAGAGCTTCCAAAGATGGAAGAAGAAAAGAGCAAAATAACCAGGCAGATCAAGATTTCATAATCTGGTAAAGGAATGATGGAAAAAGAAAGAGACTGATTTTCAGTCTCTTTCTTTTTGTGCACACTCTTCGGCAAATTTTAGTGCAAATTTACGCCCGAATTCTTTCAGTACCTCTTCTTTTGATCCGGAGGGCATGAATTTAAAGGAAGCTATCTCATCAAAAATCTTTAGTTTCAGATTCTTCATTACCTCAAGAATTATTTTTGGAGCTTCCCCGCTCCAGCCAAAAGATCCGAAGGCACCCGCAAGCTTGCCCTTATCTCTCAACGGATTGAGAAGTGCAAACAGCTTATATACAGGAAGAAGCGTATTCTGATTAATAGTTGGAGAGCCAACAAGGATAGCATCAGAAGACATAATAATGGAATCCAGCTCACCAAGATCAATATGTTCAATATCAACGATGTTCACATGGAAGTTATCAGTTTCGAGAATGCCCCGGGAAATAAGCTCAGCGGCCTGTTTTGTGTATCCGTAAGCCGAAACATAGGCAATAAGAATGCTTCCCCTAGCTTTCTCTCCGGTTGTATGAAGATATTCTTCAGCATATTCTTTTGTCAGATCAACAATTTTTTCCCGGTTCTCCTTTAAAATGGGTCCATGACCCGGACAGATTACACTGATATCGAGCGGTCTGATCTTTTCAATGGCCTTTAGCATGAACCTGCTGAAAGGCTTTAAAATAACATCAAAATAATATTTGAAAGCATCAAGGTATTCTGTACTAAGCCCGTCGCTCATTTCATAGCTGCAATAATGTGCTCCGAAAGAATCACAGGTAAAGAGAATTTTATCTTCTTCAAGTAGAGTATATATTGAATCAGGCCAGTGAAGGTTAGGTGCAGAAATGAACCGCAAGGTTTTATTACCAAGGTCAAGAGTATCACCATCCTTTACCACTATTGATTTAAAAGGCACATTTATAATATCTTCCAGGTACCTTATTGCATTTCCGCTGCCTACAACAGTTGCCGCAGGCGCAATCTCTAGAAGAAGCTTCAGGCTCCCGGAATGATCAGGTTCCGTATGATCAAGAATTATATAGCTGATATCTCCGGGATCAGTGACTGATCTTAGTTTTTTGAAATAGGTATCGCTGAATTTTTCCTTGGCAACTTCAATCAAGGTTTTTTTTTCAGCATTTATGAAAAACGAATTATAAGTGGTCCCATACTCCGTAGTCATTACAATATCAAACGTCTTGATATCATAATCAAGGATACCTATCCATTTTACATCATCAGTGATATTGATGATTCTGTCGTTGCTTTTTTTCATATTGTTCTGATTTCAGATCTTGGCAATGATGCTTTTGTTTGCCTTTACCTGCTGAAGGATCGGAATCTCAATTTCAGTTCCCAGAGGCAGAAAAATATCAACTCTTGATCCGAACTTTATAAATCCAAGCTCATCACCCTGTTTCACATCCTGGTTTTCCTTTGCATATGTAACAATCCTCCTGGCAACAGCACCAGCAATCTGCCTTACAAGTATCTCAGTTCCGTCCTTTGTTTGAATGACAATGGTGCTTCTTTCATTCAGCTCTGAGGATTTGGGATGCCATGCGACCATATAATTGCCAGGGTGGTATCCTACATATTTAATATGTCCTGAAACGGGATACCTGTTGCTGTGCATGTTGAAGGGCGACATAAAAATTGAAACCTGCAGCCGCAGATCCCTGAAATATTCCGTCTCCTCTACTTCCTCGATTACAACCACCTTGCCGTCAGCCGGTGCATAAACAAGCCCGGGATCAGGCTCAAGTTCCCTTGTCGGCAGCCTGAAGAAAAAAAGAACAAAAACATATATAATTAAAGAGATCACAAGAAAAAGCCATTTTACAAGGATATGATCAGCAAGAAAAATGTTGACCAGCAAATTGAGAATCAGCAGAATAATAAAACCGTAAATTAAAATCTTATATCCTTCCTTGTGAATAGCCATCAGTCAAAAATTTGCACAAAGCTAATCAAGTCATATGAATCATCCAAAAAGTGTAATAAAAAGAAACACCAGGGGGAAAGATAATAATGCACTGTCAAAACGGTCAAGAAATCCTCCGTGTCCCGGCATAATAGTCCCGGAATCCTTTACACCGATGCTTCTCTTCAGCATAGATTCAATCAGGTCTCCATATGCACCAGATATTGAGATTATTACAGAAATAATGATCCATCCTTTCTTATCAACCACACCCAGCCAGCCTGAAAGGAGCCAGGCAACTACCACTGTCAAAACCAGTCCTCCGAAAAATCCTTCCCATGATTTTTTTGGTGAGATTCTTTCCATCAGGCGGTGACGCCCGAATGAAATACCCGTAAGGTAAGCTCCCGTATCATTAGTCCAGAGAAGAATGAAGAATCCCACTACAATTCCTGGTGAAAATGCAATCAGACTATGCGGAAGCAAAGAATCAAGTCCGGTGCGTGCAAATGCCGAAAAGGGAAATAATGAAAAAGGAATTGCAATATAGAGTATTGAAAAGAATGTATGTGCAAGCGAATCAAAAGGTTTTTCTTCCCT
>CAZLCF010000359.1:0-2764 GCA_964557905.1 uncultured Rikenellaceae bacterium
TCTTCGGTTGTGATCACATTTTTCAGATATGTTCTTGTAGCTTCATCAGCCATTGGAAGAACTATATCGAGACCGACAATGGGATTGAACAGATTGCCTGAAAGGTTGATCTGGCACTCTACAGGGATTCTTTCATTATACCTCTCATCCTGGAGGATCTCATAAAGGGAAGTCTTGAGGTTATAGATAGCCTTAATATCAATCTCAGCATTGTCAATATCCCCGTTGAAGCTTATTTTCCCTCCATTCTCGACACTGAACGGTTTATTGAAGATATTTCCGAGTGTGAACAGGTAATCTCCATCCTCAATAATGTAATCGCCAGAAATTTTAAAATCACCCTTTTCATTGAGATTAATGTTAAGGTCACCTGACCCGTGACCTTTCATCACGTCGCCGACTTTTGAATCAAAGATCAGCTGTACCTCAGCATCAGGTGTCACTTCAAGATCAAAATTCAATACTAGTTTTGTTTTTGAAACAGGTTTCCGGATATCTTTTACCGAAGCCTCCACAGCTTTAGTGGCTGTATCAGGATTCATGAAAGTAATGTAAGAATAGTCCGAGACAGTCTCGCTTGAATTCAGCGGAATGTAAAACCTGGTATTCCTGTCTGTTTTTGCTGAAATGTCAAATAAAAGAGTATTAGCATTGCTCTTAATGGTAGTCACTCCTGTTGCGAAAGCTGAACCATAAAAAAGATCATTATCCTTGGATTTTGTATTAAGAGCCATAGATTCCTTTAATGTGATAATAAGATCAGAGGTGTATTCCCTGAAATACCTGTGATGAACTGATCCGTTCAGGATTGCAGTGTTCCCTCTTTCATCAGCCAGCTTTATATTGTTGAATATGATATTGTTTTTATCAAACCTTATTGAATCGTTCAAAGTATATTTTGTCTGCAGAAAATCAATTTTCATGGAAGCGTCTTTAACCATAAGAGCTCCCCTGAGCACCAGCTGATTTAATTCACCGGTCAGGTTTACCTTGCCTGTTGCGGTTCCGTTGATACCTGAAGCAAATACCTTAAGCAAGGGATTCAGTGCATCAATGGGCAGCTTATCGGCCAATCCGTCCAGGGATATCTTCCTTGTCGCAGGATTATATGATCCAGTAATGTCCAGCATCTTCTTCCCGTCAAGATTATTCCCTGCATGAATTTCAGCGACTTTCTTTTCAGAATCCCAGGCAGATATAACTGACAGATCACCATATTCGCTTTCAAGCATCGAAAAATTATTCACCCTCAGATTGCTTTCAAGAAGAAGGTCCCTGTAAATACCTGTAAACAGGACATTCCCGTTAAGCTCTCCCTTAAAACCAAGCGGAACCGTTTCAGTGTTACCTTTCTTTCTTGTGAGATAATTGAGAGGGGAAATATCTATACCCTTAAATTCAATGTGAAGAGTATCGGCAGGATCTTCAGAAACAGAGCCATCAACAAGATAATAATGCTCTTTGTTGTTGATATACAGTTTGTTGATATTCAGTGAAGTTGAATCAAGAGCAATGGAAGAATGGTTGATTTTCCACAATTTATTGCGGATGTAGATATCGGTGGAATCGATATCAATGGAAAGTACAGGATTCTCATTTTCTTTTTTGCTGAATGTGCCGGTTGCGCTGAAATTCCCCCTGTTAAGGATCTTGTCCTGGTTGTCCCAGTCAATGGCAAAAACAAAAGTATCGGGCTGTGAATTCAGGCTGACAGAAAATCCTTTCAGGTTAGATTGACCCAGCAGGCTGAGCGAGGAGCTTTTTAATCTTATGTGAAGTTCAGGTAATGAAAGGTTTCCTTCAAGTGACAGGTTATTGAATGTATTATTTCTTATGCTCAGGTTTTTTGCTTCCCCGTTTATCCTCATAATGCTGTCGGTGAATATTGCACCATTCAGGTAACTCTTTTCAGAAAGGAGAATCCCGGTATTGAAGAAATTATTAAGTCTGTCAGTGTTCTTGAAGCTTACATTGAATGTGAAGTTATTATCCATATCTTCATTTTTCTCCGCAGGTTTGATGAACCGTGAAGGCATGAGTGAAGCGAGTGTCGTTTTAAACAGGGTTCCCAGCGAAGCGAAGTCATAATATCCTCTCAGGTCTGCATCAATATAATCAGTCCGGAGGCTTATTGCAGGCTTATTGTTATCAGTAAAAGTCTTTATGGAAAAATTGTAGAGGTCAAGGGTGTTACCATATCTTTTCAACCTGGAATTGAGGAGCTTTATCTCGCCGTCCATGTTGTCAATATTATTGCCTTTAAAGTTGGCAGTAAGCAACATCGAAAGTGATGAAGCTGTATCAGCTTTGTTCAGGTTTAACTTGTGAAGATCGGCATTTGCCAGGTTAAGCGTAAAATCAAATTCAGGAAGCTCCCTGTTAAAATTGAACATCCCCAGAATATCCATTCTGATGTTCCTGTCAGATACCTTTACATTGCCGTCCCATGTTTTTTCGGTGAAGGCACCATTAAGCCCTATATTCCGGTATTTATAGCTGTTTAATTCAATACTGTCTATCATTCCGGAAAGGTCACCCGAGAATTTCTTCATGGAATATGCAATACCATCAATATCAGCTCTCATACTGAGGTTGCCAAAAAGATCAGGTTTTCCAGTCAGATATCCCAGGTCGACATCGGTCCCGGTAATCAGACCGTTTACCCTGAACCTGTTCGATTCCTCAGGTCTCATTGAAATGTCTGTTTTAATGATCCCCGCAGGGGTTCTTATCTTGCCGTAGGCAACAAAATCAGTGGTGAAAC
>CAZLCF010000360.1:0-2754 GCA_964557905.1 uncultured Rikenellaceae bacterium
ACGCAACACCCGACAGGTTCTTCATCTTTTTCCCTGATGACGTTCATCGCCCCGGGCTCAGGGATGGTGAAAATTCAATGGTAAGGAAAGCAGTCGTCAAAGTAAAGGTTGATTAATAAGGGAGCAACGGCACAACGGCGCAAAGGTGTTTACTCTGAACGCTAAACGCTGAACGCTGAACGCTTAGATCATTTCAGGTATTCGATTTTCATATCATAATCCCCCTTGTCATAATAGAGGTTTCCCCCTTTCCATTCTACCTCTCCCCACTGAAAGTCGTACGGATCGCTGCTGATATCCCTGAGCCTGCCTTCTTTATCCTCATAAAACTTCCTGATCAGCATATAATAATAGATTTTCATTGATTACCTTGTTTCCTCATAAAGATAGTTCAAACTTCTTTTTTCCACAGGTATTTTCTTCAGGAATCAGATTAAGAAAAGCATGAGGATTCACAAATAGTTCTTATTATATTTGTTACAGGTTGAATTAACCGGAACTTCTCTGTAAAAATTGATTAGAAAAAAGTAATGAAGATTGACCACACGGCAATGTGGGTTATTGACCTGGAAAAAGAAAAGGAATTTTTTCTTAAGTATTTTGATTGTACTGTCAATGAAAAGTACATTAATCCGTCAAAACAGTTTTCCTCTTATTTCATAACATTTCCCGGTGGAGGGAAGATTGAGATCATGAAAAGGGATAATATAGGTGTCGCAGCTAAGAAGGAGTCACCAGGATATGCTCATATTGCATTAAATGCGGGATCCAGGGAGAAGGTTGACAGCCTTACAGGTCTCCTGAGGAGGGAAGGGATTATCGTTGAAAGCGGGCCGCGTGTAACCGGCGACGGATATTATGAAAGCGTGATACTTGATCCGGAGAATAACAGGATTGAAATAATATCTGAATAGAAATTTTAAATCTACATCTATGGCAAAAGTAGCAATGCTCGGAGCCGGTTTTATCGGCGATTTTTACACCTTTTCCCTTCATGGTCAGCGTAACCGTGACCGTGTTGTAATTATTTATTCAAGAGACAAAGAGAGAGGGAAAACATTTGCTAAAAAACATGGAATACCAAGGTGGACCACTTCCATGAAAGAGGCAGTATGTGATCCTGAAGTTGAAGTTGTTGTCATCGGTCTTCCCAATAATCTTCATCTTGAGGCTGTTAAGCTGGCGGCTGCGGCAAAAAAGGCGGTGTTATGCACAAAGCCGCTGGGAAGAAATGCAACAGAAGCGAAACAAATGCTTGACCAGGTTGAAAAAGCCGGTGTCATGAACGGCTACCTGGAAGACCTGGTTTACCCGCCAAAGACTCTTAAAGCCTTGAGTTCAGTAAGGGCTGGTGCCATCGGGCAGGTTACATGGGTCCGTTCACGTGAAACCCATCCCGGACCGCATAGTGACTGGTTCTGGACAAAAGAAATCTCCGGCGGCGGAGTTTTATTGGATATGGGCTGTCATTGCATTGAAATAGCCCGTAATTATATAGGTAAGGATATAAGACCAGTAGAAGCGATATGCTGGGCTGACACGCTTGTTAAACCTATTGAGGCTGAGGATAATGCCGTCGGGCTGGTGAGATATGAAAACGGTGCAGTGGGTCAGTTTGAAGTAAGCTGGACATTCCGTGGAGGTATGGATTTAAGAGATGAGGTTATGGGAACCGATGGCACGATATGGATCAATAATTTCCTGCGTACCGGCTTTGAAATATTTACAGCCGGAGGTAAAAAAGGATATGTTGCTGAAAAGACCGAAACAGATAAGGGCTGGCTGTTCCCTGTTGGAGATGAAGTGGTTGAGCTGGGTTATACTGATATGTTCACCGATATGTTCAGTGCTTATGAGAAAAAAGGAAAGGCAAGAGAAACATTCTACGACGGGTATGTAGTAAACGAGATAATGGATGCCTGTTACCGTTCGGCAATTTCAAAAAAATGGGAGCCGGTAAATCTCAAGGTATGGCACGGACGGAAGAAGACTCCGAGAATATCAGGGATCCGGGATTTTGACAAGAACCATATTTTTGTTAAGGAAGAGACCATGCCTGATGGAAAGGTGAAGATCATCCTTAAGGACAAGAAGACGGGAAAGATAACTCAGAGGATCAAAAAGTAACTATTTAATGAGTTTGATAATTATATTATGATAATTAAAAAACTCGTTATATTTTTGCGTCGCCTTAAAGTCCGCCTTCGCTAAGGCTAAGAAGAATTAATGTCCTCCTACGCTAAAGCTTCGGAGGAGGCCCCGGGGTGTAGCGCAGTCCGGTCCCGTTCCGCAAAAAGCGGAACGAGGATCCACGAAAAACATAAAAATCAGAGATTTTTTGTTTTTCGGGATTAGCGCATCAGGTTTTGTTCTTTTACATGAATAAATATTTTTGTGATTTACCTAAATCCCTTCAAAGGTTGAAAAAGATGTACTTTGTATATATAATTGAATCAAAAAAGGATGGCAGGTATTATATAGGTCAGACAGAAAGTCTTGAAAGCAGAGTAGAGAAGCACAATAGTGGCAGAAACCTTTCAACAAAAGCCTACATACCATGGGAGTTAAGATGGTGGAAAGAGTATGAGACAAGATCAGAAGCATTAAAAACTGAAAAGAAAATTAAAGGGATAAAGAAAAGAGTAGGAATAGAACTGTATGTTAAAGAAAAAGAGTTTCGGGGTGTAGCGCAGTCCGGTTAGCGCATCTGGTTTGGGACCAGAGGGTCGCAGGTTCGAATCCCGCCACCCCGAC
>CAZLCF010000361.1:0-2751 GCA_964557905.1 uncultured Rikenellaceae bacterium
AAATAACAGGGCGTATTAATAAGTTATACGTAAAAGATGGGGAAAATGTTTCGCCAGGGAAACTGCTTGCGGTAATGGAGACTGCTGCATCAATACGCGAAATTGAATTGCTTAAGACAATAATTGATACAGTGCAAAGACCTGATGCATTGTTATCTGAGTCATTTCCAGACTTATATGGACTTGGTGAACTTCAGGAGTATTATGCATCCTTCATGAAAATACTCTCTGATTACAATACTTATATAAGGAATGATTTTTATGGGAACAAGATAAATTCAATTATGGATGAGATAGCAGGAATACTGGAGTATATTGAGAGGATCAGAATCAAAGAAAAGCTGGTTTCACAAAACCTGATCATTGAAGAAAAAAAATATGAAAGAGATTCAATACTACATTCCGGCAAGGTATATTCGGAAAGCGATCTTGAAAACTCCAGGCAATCATTTATAAGGATTAAGCTGGAGCTCCAGGAAGTCCGGCTTGATAATTCCGCTAAAGTGATTGAGCTGGCTGAAAAAAGGCAGCTTCTGCAGGATTACCGCATTAACCGGCAGGAGGAAAAGGAAAAGCTTATTTCTGCCCTCAATGAAGCATTCCTTAATCTGAATGCTCAAATGAAAATATGGGAGAATAATTATCTTCTTATCTCTCCTGTAGACGGAACTGTAGCATTTACAGAATACTGGAGCGAAAATCAGTCAGTACGCATCTATCAGCCTGTCATATCGGTTGTTCCTGAGAATGCAGGGGATTTTGTGGGAAGAATAAACCTGAAAATGCAAAGGTCAGGGAAAGTGCAGATTGATCAGGTTGTTAATATAAAGCTTAGCGGATATCCTTACCTGGAATATGGCATGGTAAGAGGTGTTGTAAAATCAAAATCGCTTGTTCCTGCCGGCGATGCGTATGTTATAGAAGTAATTCTTCCCCAGGGACTCAATACCTTGTACGGAAAGAAACTTGATTTTACTCAGAACATGCAGGGTACTGCAGAAATAATAACAGAAGATTTAAGGCTGATCCAGAAAATAATTAATCCATTCCGGTACCTGGTATCAAAAAACAAACGGGACTGACCAGGGGTATAGCTGTCCTGCCCGTTAAGAATCCGGATCAGACTGATTACTTTTTTGAATAAGGCTCATAATCATCATCTTTTGAGCGCGATGAGAATGATGATCCTGGACTTCCTGATTGCCCATAGCTGCTCTTTCCCTGGTCCTTTTTAACATATTTCTTATAAAGGCTGAATCCCAGAGCAAGCAAGGCTGCTGAAATTAAAATTACTTCTGTTGTATCCATAAAGCTTGGTATTTCGTTCTGGCTTATCAGGTAATAAAGCTTATGTCACATGTAACCATTTTCAAAGATATTATTAATCTTTTTATGCATGTTTGAAATAACAGAAAATTGTTTTTTAATTTTTTACTGATTATCGGTATTTCAATATAACTTCAACGATTCATTAAATCTGTTATTAATTTACCTAAAACTTTGAGTTTTAATAAATATTTCAATACTTTCGTAGTCTGAAAAATCCATGGTTTGCCATGGTGCAGAATGGAAACGAGGCTGAAACAAGAAAGGATTGACTATGATTGAGAAAGATCCGGATGACTCTGTTCTTGAAGAACAATCCGGGGCAACTGGAAATGCTACCGGAACTGAGGAGACCACACATGCTGAAAAAGCGGATGAAAAAGACACTAAGAATGAGATTGAAAAAGAAGCAGAAAGCACGGAGGGTGTCACTAAGAAAGTAAGGCGAAGATCAAAAAAAGCTAATGCAGCAGAGTCGGAAAATGAAGGAGTAAAGGAAGAAGCTGTCCAGAGCCTGGATGACATTGTTCTTCCTCCGGTTGATTATTCGGGATACACGAAAAATGAACTGGTAGAGACTCTTGCATTGATAATAGAAAACAGGCCGCCTGCTGAGATCCGTAATGACATAGACCGCATAAAGGCGCTGTTTTATAAGAAGCTGAAGTTTGAGTCTGAAGAGCGGAAAAATAAATTTCTGACAGATGGAGGCAAGATTGAGGAATACCGTGTCTGGGTTGACCCATCAGAAGCAAGGGTAAAACACCTTCTTGATAAATACAAGGAAAGAAAATCAGACTATAACAGGATCCAGGAAGCCGAGAAATTCGAAAACCTCAAAAAGAAATATGATATAATTGATAAGATCAAGGAGCTTGTCAATCGCGAGGAATCAATAAACAAAACCTTTCACGAGTTCAGATCACTTCAGAATGAGTGGCATTCAATAGGCATAGTGCCGCAGAATGCCTTAAAAGACCTTTGGGAAAATTATCATCATAATGTTGAGATTTTCTACGATTATATAAAAATCAATAAGGAACTGCGCGATCTTGATCTGAAGAAGAATCTGGAATTAAAGATCTTATTATGTGAAAAAGCTGAAGAGCTGCTTCTCGAACCCAATCCGGTAAATGCCTTCAGATCATTACAGGATTTTCACAATCAATGGCGTGAGATAGGACCTGTACCCCAGGAATCTAAAAATGAAATCTGGGAGAGATTTAAAGAAGCTACTTCACAGATAAATAAAAGACATCATGAGTATTTTGAAAAACAGAAAGACGACCAGCGTAAAAACCTGGAAGCCAAGATAACTCTTTGTGAGGAAGTGGAAGCAATCAACGCGCTTGAAATCAAAAACTTCAAGGAATTTGACGAAAAAGCTGAAAAAGTTGTTGCACTTCAGAAAATGTGGAGGACAAT
>CAZLCF010000362.1:0-2739 GCA_964557905.1 uncultured Rikenellaceae bacterium
CAATAATAGGGTCAATGCTAAGTACTTTCTTCCTGATATTGGAATACATTGTGCTTACCGAGTGACTCATTGAGATCCTCGGGCTTCTTCCCCCTTTTGCAATTTTCAGATCGAGTTCTTTTGCGGTAAGATTCAGTTCCGCACTCTTTATCTCAGGCCTCAGTCCCTGTGCCTGTGCAAAAATATCTTCAACTTTTCCGCTGATTATTGAGTTTGTATCAACGCTGATTAAAGGGATCACTATTTTGAAGCCTTCCGGTGATTTTAACTCAAGCATCTGGGTAAGGTTCAGGTAAGAGATATCGCGTTGATTTTCGAAGTTGATAAGCTGAAGCTCCTCACTCGCTGCCTGAGACTCAATTTGCAATAGATTCCCTTTTGCCACACTTCCTGCATCATACATCTTTCTTGTTTTTTCGATCTGCTGCTTTGTAATCTGCAATTGTCCGGCGGTAGCCGAAACAAGCTCATTATTCAAAAGAATCTGAAGATAGGCAAGAGCAATGTTAAGTGAAATATTATCCTTAATGCGCTGGAGATCAAGCTCACTCGCCATAAGCTGATATTTATTCTTCCGGATTGTATTATAGTTTTGAAGGCCATTGAAAAGATTCATGCTTCCCCCCAGGTAGAATTGGTTCGATTGACCATTCTGATCAACATACTGATAGGTTGTCTGATCAAGAGTACGGTTAAAAGAGTAATTATGTGAGGCCTGTCCGTTCAATGTAGGCAGAAGGTTGAGCTTTGACTGCTCAAGGGTGTTTTCCTGAAACCTGGTCTGCAATACCTGCTGTTTGATCTGGATATTATTATCAATAGCATACTTTATGCACTCCTCAAGAGTCCATAATTTTTCCTGAGCTCTTATAAGCCCGGGAGAAACTGAAAGGAAGACAATTATGAAAAAAAGAATCTTTTTCATTTTAAAATATCTGTTTTAAAAGGATACCACAGGTTATTTATAAATAAATACGTTAACAAATAGATTATGTTGCATTTATATGTTTACCAGCACAGTTTTAATTCTAAAAATGGCTTACGAAGATAATTATTATCTTAATAAGAGTAAAAATATGAAAATATAAACTTCTGCGATCTGGTTAAAACAGGAACAATCAATAGGATTTTATTAAAAATCTTTGCCCTGAAAGCTAAAATAAGTATCTTGTGCAGCCATTTTAAAACAGGTAATTATGTTACATTATAAGGAATTAGGTTTAGTGAATTCGAGAGAATTATTTAAGAATGCAGTGAAGGGAGGATATGCTGTTCCTGCATTCAATTTCAATAATCTCGAACAGATGCAGGCAATTATCAGTGCCTGTGTTGAGACAAAATCTCCGGTGATCCTGCAGGTATCAAAAGGAGCACGTAAATATGCAAACCAGACTTTGCTCCAGTATCTTGCCAAGGGAGCTGTGGAATATGCAAAAGAGCTTGGGTATCCGATTCCAATTGTACTGCATCTTGATCATGGCGATTCATTCGAAACCTGCAAATCGTGCATCGAAACAGGATTTTCTTCAGTAATGATTGACGGATCACATTTCCCATATGAAGAAAATGTAAGACTGACCAAACAGGTTGTTGATTTTGCCCATCAGTTCGATGTGACTGTCGAAGGTGAGCTGGGTGTTCTTGCCGGTATCGAAGATGAAGTATCATCAGAACATACAAATTATACAAGGCCCGAAGAAGTGGAAGACTTTGTGAAAAAAACAGCCGTTGACTCTCTGGCAATCTCAATCGGAACATCCCATGGCGCTTTCAAATTCAAGGTAAAGCCGGGGGAGCTTCCTCCACCTCTGCGTTTTGACATTCTCGAAGAATGTGAAAAACGTATTCCCGGTTTCCCGATTGTCCTTCATGGTGCATCTTCTGTACCGCAGGATATCGTGGCCGAGATCAACAAGTATGGAGGGAAAATGGAGAACACAGCAGGTGTATCTGAAGACCAGCTGCGCAGAGCTGCAAAATCAGCAGTTTGCAAAATAAACATCGACAGTGATGGCCGCCTTGCAATGACGGCTGCCATACGCAAGGTCTTTGTTGAAAAACCCGGTGAGTTTGACCCGCGTAATTACCTGGGCCCTGCGCGTGATAAGCTGAAGGAGCTTTATAAGCATAAGGTTGTAAATGTGCTTGGGAGTGCCGGTAAGGCATGATGAGGCACAGCGGCTCAATGGCGCAAAGGCACAACGGTATGCCAAAAATCATCTCCTTTAAGTATAATGGGTGGATTTCCGGATAAAGTTGTCAATATCCTAATAATCATATAATCAGCCAGATAAGTACTGGCTGATTTTTTATGTTAAAAACTGTCCTTTTTAATAATCACCCGGAATTTAACGATTTTATAATTTAGCCGGATAATCAGGAAGCCACTACAATTGAGGCATTCGGTATATAAAGAGGATCGGTTAAAGCGGACCAACAGGCTCTCCGTAATGCTGAACAACAGGGAAATGAAGGCCCTGGGCATTTACTGCAACCGTTACAGGGTGAGGAATAAATCAGAATTTTTCAGGGAGACCATAATGAAAGCCATTCTTAAAAGGTTTGATGATGAGCATCCCACTTTATGGGAAGAACCTGAACCCACGCTTTTTACCAGGGAAGGGACCTGATCTACCTTACTCTTATTCAATAAACGAAATTTTTATATTTTTGCACCATCATAATGACCCATGGTGTAATTGGCAACACGTCGGATTTTGGTTCCGCAGAGTCCTGGTT
>CAZLCF010000363.1:0-2736 GCA_964557905.1 uncultured Rikenellaceae bacterium
TAATCGGGTCAATTCCAACAACTTTGCCACCGCTGGCACTTTCTCCACGACCAGATGAAGCGGTTACCATAACAACATGATTTTCTCTTCCGATTTTTACAATTGCAGGACTTACATATCCTACGGCACCAAGAGATGGTGTTGTCCACTTAACGGCACCTGTAAGCTTATCATAAGCCACGACACCTGCCTGCGGGGCCTGAGAAGCCACTATAACCAGATCACCATAAACCAAGGGACACTGGGTAATTGCCCATCTCGGAATCTGACCGCCACCAAAATCCGTCCAGACATTCTTATTCCAGACCGGCTTGTGCGTATTAATGTTTATGCAATACAGGTCGCCGTTATGACCGCATGAATAAACATAATTGCCGTCAACTGCAGGGACGCTTCTTGAACCAGGAAAGGGGGTAATTCCAGGGGCATCATAACTGAAATTCCAGAGTTCTTTTCCGCTTGCAAGATCAAAGCATCTCATTTTATCGCTAACCTGGTTAACTCTGTCAAGTAAGTAGACTTTTCCGTCTTTGATTGCAGGTCCGCCAAAGCCGATACCTAAATCAACAGTCCATAGAACTTCCGGCCCTTTCTCAGGCCAGGTACGTAAAATGCCTTTCTGTGGAGATACCCCATTTCTGGTAGGGCCAAGATACTGGGGCCAGTCCTGTGCGAAGACATTCGCAATGCTGATGAATAATAATACCGCCGGAATAAACAGCTTACTAAGTTTCATTTTAATTACTCCTTTTTTTCCCCTAAATAAAAATTCGACAAAATTTACTCGATCAGATCATTACAGGTTACAGATTAAGCGCTAAAAAGAAAAAACAGTTAATAATCACGAACAAAATCATCGGCCAACCAGTTTTGCAGCACTTTCCGGGTATCTGGCACCATACACTGAAATTTTTGATGCAGCAGAATTTATTTCACTGAGATCATCTGGTGTAAGTTCTACTGAGGTCGACCCGATATTCTCGATTAAACGCTCCAGTTTTGTGGTGCCTGGAATAGGTACAATACAGGGTTTTTGAGCCAGCAGCCATGCAAGTGCAATCTGAGCTGGTGTGGCTTTCTTACGCTCTGAGAATTGATTAAGCAGATTAACCACAACCTGGTTCGCTTTCCTGTTTTCCGGAGTAAGGCGGGGAACGGTATTACGGAAGTCGTTGGGAGCAAACGTGGTATTTTCATTGATCTTCCCTGTGAGGAAACCCTTACCAAGCGGACTAAAAGGGACGAATCCGATTCCAAGTTCCTCGAGCGTTGGTAACACTTCGGCTTCCGGTTCTCTCCACCATAACGAATATTCGCTTTGAACGGCAGTAACCGGTTGGACAGCATGGGCACGACGGATAGTTTTTGCACTTGCTTCCGACATACCGAAGTGTTTTACTTTTCCTTCCCGGATCAGGTCTTTCACAGCTCCTGCCACGTCTTCAACAGGCACGTCCGGGTCAACCCGGTGTTGATAGAACAGATCGATGGCTTCAACCCTGAGACGCCTGAGAGAGGCTTCTGCCACCTTCCTGATGTGTTCGGGCTTGCTGTTGAGACCAATAAACTGCGGTCCGCCGTTGGGATCAAGTTCGAATCCGAATTTGGTGGCGATCACCACCTGCCCACGAAAAGGAAAGAGGGCTTCGCCCACAAGTTCTTCGTTGGTGTATGGCCCGTAGACTTCAGCAGTATCGAAGAATGTGACGCCTCGTTCGACGGCTGTCCTTATAAATGAAATCATCTCCTTACTGTCGGGGAAAGGATAATAGGAAAAACTCATCCCCATGCAGCCCAGTCCCAGAGCAGATACTTCAAGATTTCTTTTTCCAAGTTTACGTTTTTTCATTTGTATGAATTTTAATTATTCCTGAATTTCAAAGGACTCAGGTTGACATGCTTTTTGAAGAAATTATTGAAGTGAGTTACCTCAGTGAAGCCCAGTGCATATGCAATTTCAGATACATTCCAGGCGCTCTGCTTCAGAAGGATTTTTGATTCCTGCAGAATACGCCCGGCAATGATCTGGGATGTTGTTTTCTGTGTTGTTTCTTTTACTGACCTGTTCAAGTGATTTATATGAATATTTAACTGTTTTGCAAAATCAGATGCAGAACGGAGGCTTATTTTCTGGTGGTTATCATCAATGGGAAACTGACGTTCCAGAAGTTCCAGGAACAATCCTGATATCCGCTGTGAAGCATTTATCTGCTGTCTGAAAATTCTTGCAGTAGGCTGCATTTTCATTGCAAAATGTAGCAGTTCAAAAACGAGATTTCGCAGGACATCATATTTATGAATGTATTCAGAACCGATCTCTTCAAACATCCGGCCATAGATACTGCTGATCTTTTCTACCTGCTCATCCGTCAACTCAAAAATGTGGATACCGTCAGGATGGAATACCTCGTACTGGCTCAGGTTCCCAAACTGATGGAAAAAATCATGGTTAAAAATGCAAAATGCACCGTCCCGAACATTTTCCAGGTGTTCCCACTTATAGGGTATCTGCGGATTGGAAAAGGAGAGAGCCTGTTTTTGAACCTCGATCACCTTGTCTGCATAATGCACCCTGCTCTTGCCAATAATCAGCATGATTTTATAAAAATCGCGCCTTTTATAAGGAATTGGTTTTGCCCGTTCTCCCACAAAAGGCTCAAGCCTGAATACATTAAAATGCCCGAGTTCATTACTGATATTTTCAGGAAGCCAGCCAAATTTCCTTTTATAAAATTC
>CAZLCF010000364.1:0-2730 GCA_964557905.1 uncultured Rikenellaceae bacterium
AAGATCTGGCAAATCTTTATGTTGAGGCACAGAAAGGCCAGTTTGATATAATAGTTAATACAACCGGCGAACTGCAGGCTGAGAATTCAACTGATATAACCGGACCTGAATTTGCACAGAGCAGGATGATCAGGGCAATGGACATCAAGATTACTGACCTGGTACCCGAAGGCACTGAGGTAAAGGAGGGTGATTATGTGGCAGAGCTTGACAGGACATCGTTTGACAACAGTCTGAAGGATGAGCTTGAAAGGCTGACTACATATCAGACCAACCTGGAGGTTAAGATACTGGATACCGCTGTTACTCTCAGCAACCTAAGGGATAATATCAAGAACCTTAGGTTCAGTGTTGAAGAGGCAAATATTACTCTTCAGGAATCGAAATATGAGCCGCCGACGACTATACGGCAGGCTGAAATAAATCTCGATAAAGCAAACCGTTCTCTTGAACAGTCTATCAGAGGTTATGAGCTGAAAGTTGAACAAGCGCGTTCCGATATGAGGACCATTAAAACCCAGCTCGCTGAACAGCGTCAGAGAGTTGCTGACCTGCAGGCTGTACTTTCAAAATTTGTAATTTCTGCCCCGTCATCGGGAATGGTCATCTATAAAAGAGACAGGACAGGAGCAAAGAGAAAAGTGGGATCATCAATAAGCCCCTGGGATAATGTTGTCGCAACCCTGCCGGATATGACAAGCATGATATCAAAGACTTATGTGAACGAGATTGATGTCAGCAAGGTCAAAACAGGCCAAAAGGTTGATATTATTGTAGATGCATTTCCTGAAAAGAAATATACCGGGACAGTGACAAGTGTTGCTAATATTGGTGAGCAGCTTCCCAATGCTGATGCCAAAGTGTTTGAAGTGCTTATTAAAGTTGATGGTTCCGACCTGATCCTGAGGCCATCGATGACCACGGGGAATAAGATAATTACCAAGACCATCAGTGATGTAACCTATATTCCGCTGGAGAGTGTCATGACCGGGGCTGACTCTATTCCGTTCGTTTATTTAAAGAATGGCACAAAGCAGGTTGTGATACTTGGCGAGTCAAATGAGAATAATGTGGTTGTTGAACAAGGGCTTGAGCCCGGAACACAGATCTATCTTAACAGTCCTGAGGAGCCGGAAAAATTCACCAAGCTTGCCGGCGAGGAGCTGATAACAATTATTAAGCAAAAAGAAAAGGAAAAGAGAGAAGCCGAACAGAGAGCCAATCAGGAGGCACAAAGAGGTTTTGGCAGCAGAGGCGGGATGATGGAAATGACACCTGAGATGATGCAGCAGTTCCAGAACATGAGAGGTAATATGCAGCCCGGACAGGGAAGTCCTATGGATACTGCAGCCATGCGTAGGTTCCGGCAGATGAGGGGCAATATGCCTCAGGGAGGACAAAGAGATACTGCCGCAATGCGCCGTTTTTTCAACCAGAACAGGCAGAATCCAGGACAAACCCAACAGACACAGCAAACGCAGCAAACACAACAGACCACAGTTAACAGATAATTTAAACACGGAATACAATGTTCAAGTTTTTCTTAAGATATTTCCACGATATAGAAATTGCTGTTGAATCAATTATATCCAACAAGCTGAAATCAATGCTTACTGCACTTGGTATCATTTTCGGAGTTGCCGCAGTAATCGCAATGCTTGCAATAGGTAAAGGAGCAAAGCAGGAGATCATGGAACAAATGAAAATGGTCGGGGTCAATAACATCCTGATAAATCCTATTGTTCAGGATCAGACATCTTCGAGCAATGAAGGCGAAAAGCAGACAAAGAAGTTCTCAAGAGGCTTAAGCATGCTGGATGTAGATGCAATACGTGCGACAATTCCTTCAGTAAAAAGGATAAGCCCTGAAATTTCATTTAACTCGACGGCAATGATGAACGGTGTTAAATATACCGCAAAGCTGGTTGGTGTCTCCAATGATTACTTCCACCTGTACAACCTGCCGCTGACATCCGGTGCCTTTTTCAATGCTTATCAGGAAGAGAATGGAATACAGGTTTGCATAATCGGTGCCAATATCAGGGCAAAATTCTTCAGCCAGGTTGACCCAATAGGGCAATACATAAAATTTAACGGTATCTGGCTCAAGGTGATCGGGGTTCTTCAGAAGACGACTGTCAGCCTGACAGGCTTCGAAGAAAAAGGCGTAAATGTTTATAACGACAATATTTATATCCCGATCCAGACCATGCTTCTGAGGTATCAGAACCGGGCTCTCGTTAATACCAAACTGGTATCGGAAGCCTCCACCAACATAATGATAATGGGCGGACCGGGCGGCTCCGGAGGAGGAATGGGAAGGATTATTGTAAGCAGCTCAGATGCAAGTTCTGATGTCGAAACCAACTATAACCAGCTTGACAGAATCGTCGTCCAGGTGAATGAAACCGAACAGATCAATCCGACAACGGAGATCCTGAGCCGGATGCTGATGCGCCGTCATACCAATGTAAAGGATTTTGAAATTACTGTCCCTGAACTGCTTCTTAAACAACAGCAAAGAACAAAAGACATTTTCAATATTGTTCTCGGAGCAATTGCAAGTATTTCCCTGATCGTCGGTGGCATCGGAATTATGAACATTATGTTCGCCTCGGTCATGGAAAGAATAAAAGAGATCGGAACAAGGATGGCTATAGGGGCAAAGAAAATGGATATTGTTGTGCAATTTCTTTCAGAAGCGGTCCTGATAAGCGTAACAGGCGGTTT
>CAZLCF010000365.1:0-2722 GCA_964557905.1 uncultured Rikenellaceae bacterium
TACCAATGGAATTGATAGAGGTAATTATCCTATACCAAAATCAGTTATTGCTGGTTTTCAAATTACCTTCTAAACTTTAAAAACAGAATTATTATGAAAAGACTTAAAACATATTTCATACCGGCACTGGTTTTCAGTGCATTGGTTCTGCTCTTTTCCTGCAGTGCGGATAAGTTAGAACTTACGAATCCAAACAATCTTTCACCTGACACTTATTTTAAATCTGCGGCTCAGGTGCAGTCATCGGTAGATGCTATTTACGGAAGTATGCAAACAACCGGTATGTACAACCGTGGCATGTGGTATGGTAATGACAACATGTCTCATGAGAATACATGTAACCCACAGCAGGAAGCTGATAAACGGCAATGGCTGAATTTCACAATGGATGCAACACATAGTTTGACGGAAGCTTACTGGAATTCTTGCTACAGAGGCATTAATAAGGCCAATTTTGTGATCAACAATGCCGCATTAATTAGCGAAATCCCTGATGCTTTTCTGTCCCAGGTCATGAAAGACAAGTATATTGGTGAGGCAAAATTCATGCGGGCTTTGTATTACTTCTGGCTTGTTGACAAATTTGGTGATGTTCCCCTGTATCTCGGCGTTGATCCTATAGAGAATGAAGGTCTTGCCAGGGCTCCTAAAGCGCAGGTTTGGGCACAAATTGAAGCCGACTGTATAGATGCTGCAGCAAAATGTCGTACCAAAGCTGATGAAGTCCCCGGAAGGGCTACTAAAGGCGCTGCCTGGGCCCTGTTAGGCAAAGCACGTTTATACCAGAAAAACTATACCGGAGCGCTCGAAGCTTTTAATAATATTACCGGTTACAGCCTGGAACCTGTTTATTTTAACAACTTCATGGTAGAAACCGAAAATGGTGTGGAATCCCTCTTCGAAGTCCAGTTTAGCAAGGCTGCTGGTTATTCCAGCCAATGGAGTTCCGACAGAACTGACCAGGGTTTGAATGAAGGTTGTTTCAGGGCCCAGGAATATAGTTGCTTAGGATGGTTCAACGTATTCGTTTCAGAGGATCTTTGGAATGAATTCGAAACAGATGTTGTCAATGGTGTAAAAACCGATCCAAGGCGCGGTTACTGTGCTTACCAGACTGGTGATTTGTATTTCAACAATACCCTGACCATGACACTTACTCCTTTGGTTGAAGATTTTAATGGTGTTACTACTAATTACACAAGAAGGGGCTGGAGGAAATACCAGAACTACTATAATGCTTCTGCTGAATCTGATAATACATCAGGAATCAACATGAAGGTGATCAGGTATGCCGACGTATTGCTTATGCAGGCTGAATGCCAGGCTTTAAAACCATCTCCGGATCTTACCGCTGCTGTTGACCTAATGAATGAGGTAAGGGCAAGGGGCGACGTGGCTATGCCATTATATGGTGAAACTGAGATGGATGCAATTTATCCTGTATCTACAGTGCCTGAATTCATGGTAGCGCTGGAACATGAACGTAAGGTTGAATTATGCGGTGAACAGGTTCGCTTTTCCGACCTTGTAAGATGGGGCAGACTTGCTGCTTTTTTAGCTTCTGCTGCGTTACAGAATTCGATTCCTAAAGCCGATAAGGCTGCTTTGGTTTTCACTTCACCCAAGAATCTTCTGTGGCCTATTCCTCAGAAGGAAATTGATGTTAACCCTAAAATTGCCCAGGAAGATCAGAATACAGGTTATTAATGGATAGAAACTGTTATGATTCAAAGAAATGGTCCTGCAAAACAGGACCATTTCTTTTTTTGAGTAATTTGAAGTACATTCATCCTTCATTCTTTACAATTTGGCCCTTATGATCAACCATTTAAACCCTGAATACCGTAAAAGTTTTTACCCTGTAGTTTTGTTGATAATTATACTTTGCATCTTTTTTTCCTGCAAGCCTGAGAAAACATACAAGGAAGGACCTGTTTTCCAGAAACTCCCTTCAGGAAAAACAAACGTTACCTTTCAAAACTCGCTGACAGAGACCGATACTTTTAACTATTTTCTGTATTCCTACATGTATATGGGCGGTGGGGTATCCGTTGGAGACTTTAATAACGATGGTCTGACGGATATCTATTTTACCGGCAATATGGTCAGCAACCGCTTGTATCTCAATATAGGAAACCTGAAATTTAAAGACGTTACCGAAATTTCGGGGACAGGTGGCGATCATCGCTGGATGCAGGGTTCAACCATATGTGATATTAACGAGGATGGATTGCTCGACATTTATGTAAGTGTTTCCGGATTAAAAGGCAATTGCAAAAACCTGCTGTTTGTAAACCTGGGGAACAATCCCAAGGGGATACCCGTGTTTAAAGAAGAAGCAGCTAAATATGGCATTGATGACAACGGTAAAAGCACACAGACAACCTTCTTCGATTATGATAATGACGGCGATCTCGACCTCTATATTGCCAATTACCCCATCACCCAGTTCAAGTCACCTCCCTATTTTTACCGGCAAATGATGAACAATGCAAAAATAGATGAATCGGGACATTTATACAGAAATAATGGAGATGGTACTTTTACAAATGTCACGGTTGAAGCAGGTCTGTTGACTTTTGGTTTGTCATTAAGCGCTACAGTCTGCGACCTGAACCAGGATGGATATGAAGATATTTATGTTTCAAATGATTTCACAAGCCCTGACTTCTATTTCTTCAACAACGGCAACGGAACATTTACCGACAGGACAAAAGAAGTA
>CAZLCF010000366.1:0-2718 GCA_964557905.1 uncultured Rikenellaceae bacterium
GTTCATAAGTCTCTTCAATTGTCAGCTTCCTCAGGCTTTCAAAGGTCTGTTTCATATCCCATGGACATACAGCCCTTAATCTGTCCATTATGGAAAGGAGCTTTTTAAACTCTTCAGCGCTTCTTTTTTTATCATCCATATTGTAGCCGGTTTTAAAATAGACGATTGGGTGATGCTGGTTTGGTCGCCTGATCAATGCGGACCACCGATCCTTCAGTCAGACTGAGTAATTCCGATACATTTGCCCCGTTGATCGATATTTCAAGCAGATTGAGAGAATTAAACCTTGCAAGCAGATCTCCCACAGGTACATCATTGTACTTTTCCACTATATGATCAGTATAGTTCTTATTGCTCTGGATAAGTATACGATAATTCTTATCCTCAAAGACTCTGTAAAATACTTCCCTTGTTATATTGGAAATAGCATTCCCGTATGAATCAATAAAAATTATACTGCCAATTATGACATTTTTGTCAATCGTGGCTCTCAGAGGTATGCACTCGCTGATATTACTGAGCGGTTTCCCCAGATCTGACATTTTTTTCCCTGAAATCAGATCAGCAGCCGCTTTTGCAAATATCTCAAGCTCATCAGTGCATCCCTTATGCTCAATTCTTACCACTTCATCGGGATCAGAATTAAGGATGAGGTTAAAAATGCCATTGTCGGTGCCAATAAAAAAATGATCCCTGGCTTTCACGATCAGATGATCCTGCTTACTGCCGGCTTCCGAATGAACACAGATAATGTGTATTGTGCCTTTAGGATAATTATTCCAGGTATTCCTGATGACGAAGGAAGCATGCGAAATATTGAAAACAGGAATATTGCCGGCATTGTCAATAATTGTAACACCGGGGCACATGGTGCAAAGTTTCCCTTTGATGATACCGTAATAGATATCTTCCGGCTTCCATTCTGTTGTAAGTGTAATAACGGCCATTGGGAAAAAACTTAAAGCAAAGATAATCTTCTAAAGAAAAATAAACTTACTTTGTACCGGTTCATGAATCATTTTTTTATGATTTAATACCGGTTTACTGACGGTCAGACAAGATGAGAAATTAAAGGACTATAATGACAGAGATAGTAATTTTTCTTGAGGATATAGATCCTGTCGTCTTTTTCGGCACCAATAATATATTGCTTAATAAAATCCGCAGCTTTTTCCCGAAAATAAAGATCCTTTCGCGGGGTAATGAAATTAAATGCCTGGGAGAGGAATCAGAGATCACCATTTTTGCTGAAAAATTTAATGAATTGGTCGAATATTATCATAAATATCACCGTCTTGATGAACAGGACATCGAGAAGTACTTTCTTGATTCAGAGCATATGAAGTTAGCTTCAAACGGTGATTTTGAACAGATTCTTGTTTTTGGAATCAGCGGGAAACCTGTCAGGGCACGAACTGTAAATCAGCTCCTCCTGGTTAATGATTCAAAGACCAATGACCTTATCATTGCAGAAGGCCCTGCCGGAACCGGCAAGACGTATACATCCATTGCGCTGGCAGTCAGGGCATTAAAGGAGAGGGAGGTAAAAAAGATCGTTCTGACCCGGCCTGCCGTTGAGGCCGGTGAACGGCTTGGATTTCTCCCCGGAGATATGAAGGAGAAACTCGATCCGTATCTCCAGCCTTTATATGATGCCCTGCATGATATGCTTCCTTTTAAAAAGCTTGAAACGTGGCTTGAGGACGGTACTATCCAGATAGCCCCTCTTGCTTTTATGCGAGGGAGGACGCTTGAAAATGCCTTTGTGATCCTGGATGAAGCTCAAAATGCAACTATAAACCAGCTTAAAATGTTCCTGACCCGGATGGGTGTAAGCTCAAAATTTATCATGACAGGCGATACTACACAAATAGACCTGCCAAGACGAAACGAATCGGGACTCCTCCAGGCAATGCGTATATTAACTGGTATTGAGGGTGTATCGGTGATTAAATTTGACGAGCGGGATATCGTCCGTCATAAGCTTGTTAAGAAAATCATCAGAGCTTATGAGCAGGAAGAAAATGGAAAAACAACAAATGAATAATATGGACAAGACGATATTAAGTTCAGATTTCAGATTCCCCGGTCAGAAAGGTATATATAAGGGGAAAGTCAGGGATGTCTATAATATTGATGACAAATACCTCCTGATGATTGTCACAGACAGGATTTCGGCATTTGACGTGGTACTGCCAAGGGGAATTCCATATAAAGGCCAGGTTCTGAATCAGATTGCATCAAGGTTCCTTGATGCTACAAAAGATATTGTTCCGAACTGGAAAATTGCAACTCCCGATCCGAATGTGAAATTTGGGCACAAATGTGATCCATATCCGCTTGAGATGATTGTAAGAGCTTATCTTACAGGGAGTTCATGGCGAACATACAAAGCGGGAGCAAGAGAAATATGCGGCATTCCTATACCCGACGGCATGAAGGAAAACCAGAAATTCTCAAAACCGTTAATTACCCCCACAACCAAGGCTGAACATGGCATGCATGATGAAGATATTTCACGCGATGAGATCATCAGGAGGGGACTGATCCCGGAGGACGAATATAACCTGATCGAAAAATACTCAATGGAAGTGTTTATGAGAGGCTCTGAAATAGCGGCTGAACATGGTCTGATTCTTGTTGATACTAAGTATGAGTTTGGAAAAAAGGATGATAAGATATATCTGATAGATGAAATTAATACTCCCGATTCTTCGC
>CAZLCF010000367.1:0-2708 GCA_964557905.1 uncultured Rikenellaceae bacterium
ACAGCCTGACACTTGTCGGTATTGCTCTTGCCATCGGTATGCTGGTCGATAACTCTGTGGTGGTCCTTGAGAATATTTATCGACTTGCGGGCACAGGCAAGGATTATGAAACATCTGTCAAGCAGGGTACCAGGGAAGTCCGGCGAGCCATATTTGCATCGACACTGACAACTATATGTGTATTCTTCCCATTTATCTTCTCTTCAAACTTTCTGATCAAAATTATCGGAAAGAACATTGGTGTATCAATTGTCTCCACTTTGCTGATATCGCTTGCTGTTGCAGTGCTTTTTATCCCTATGGCAACATACTACCTGCTTTCAGGTAAGTCAGCCGGCAATTCAGAAATATTCAAGAAGCTGTCCATTCATGACAGGCTGATCCAGGCATATCATCTTGTGCTTAAAGCAAGTATGAGAAATCCTGCATCAACAATTATCGGGACCCTGGTTGTATTTTTTGCCGCACTTCTTATAAGCCTCACATTAAGCCTGAGCAACCCGGAGGAAATAAATACTCCGGATTTCCGGTTAAGCGTCACTATGCCAGCTGGTTCAACGCTAAAGAAGACTGATGCAGTTGTTACCGAAATTGAATCAAGGCTTGCTTCGCTGCCTGAGAAACAGGATATCGTGAGCCGTATTGAGGAAGAGCAGGCTACTGTAACTATCACTCTTCCTGAAGACTGGGATAAGAAAAGCAAGAGGAGCCTTCCGGAAATAAAAAATGATATCTCGGAAAAAACAAAGAATATCTCCTCCGCAGAAATAAGCATGGATGAGATATCGACGAGCGGCGGATTTTCCGGCGGAGACGGAGGGGACGAAACAGTGAACCCGGGCGCCGGGTTTATGAACCTGCTGGGTATAGGCAGTCAGACCGAAAGCGTGATTATCAAGGGTCAGAATTTTGAACAGATGAAAAACCTGGCAGATGATATCAGAACTTTCATAGATGCGCTGACAACAGTTGACAGGGTAAATCTTAATGTCCAGGACAACAAGCCTGAGGTCCAGCTTCATTTTGACATGGATTATATTGCCAGAAATAATATTAATCTCATGAACCTGTCAGCGGCACTGATGACTTTCGGAAGGGAATATTCTTCAGAAGCTACATTCAAACAGGGTACTGAGAGCTATGATATCATCATTAAATATGCTGAAGAGGATACCCTGGCAAACAGGAATGCCGACAAGACAATCGATGACCTGAAACATCTTGAAGTGAGCAGTGCAGGCGGGGCTGTGATGGAGATGGAGGAACTTGCAAATATTATTTTCGCATACGGAACTGGTAATATCCACAGGGAGAACCAGGAAAAAAGAGTGACTGTAACTTATAATTTTACAGAGGAAATAGAATCATCGAAGGATCTGCTTGAGGGAGCCAGAGTTGAAATAGAATCAATTGTTGCCGGACTGAATATCCCGCCGGGAATTGCAGTTGAGGTGGTGCATGAAGAGGATCAGTTTAAAGAATTTTATAAGCTTATAGGGATTGCTTTCATTCTGATTTTCATGATCCTGGCTGCTGTTTTTGAATCTCTTTCAATACCGTTTGTCCTCCTTTTCAGCATCCCGCTGGCTGCACTGGGATCACTCATTGCTCTTATACTTACAGGCAATACTCTTCTGAATGCCAATACGCTTACAGGTTTCCTGATACTTCTTGGTATTGTGGTCAATAACGGAATCCTGCTGATTGATTACACCAATATTCTCAGGGATAGGGGAAACCGCCGTTCACGGGCATTAATGTCTGCAGGGATGGCCAGGATCAGGCCGATACTTATTACCGCTTCAACGACTGTTATAGCCATGTTCCCCCTGGCAATGGGCAAAGCTGAATTTGTCTCGGTTATCGGCGCCTCATTTGCAATAACTGTAATCGGTGGTCTTACGCTCAGCACGCTTCTGACACTTGTTTTTATTCCTACATTCTATTCAGGTCTTGAAAATGCGCTTGATTGGTTCAAGTCGCTTGACTGGAAGAACAAGGCAATCCAGCTTCTTGTCTTCAGCTTATTGATTTTCCTGATTTACAGCAATATAGATAAATTCCTCTGGAAGCTCATCACCACGATTCTCAGCGTAATACTTGTACCTGCGACAACATGGTTTATTATGAACAGCCTACGGAAGGCCAGGGAAACTGTCATTTCTCCCGATGAGAACATAAATATCCGTGTTCAGAGCCTTGTCAAGATCTATGACAGGGAAAACCGCTGGGCACGGGAATGGAAAGCAGGTGAAAAGATCAGGACCAGACTCGGCCTTAAACGGCATTTCAGGCGATGGAAGGATATGACCCAGATTGCATGGCAGCTTCCCCTATTTGTCTTTATGGTCTACTTCACATATTTCTACCTTAAAAAGGGATTCTGGATCTTCGTTTTCAGCATCGCGACATGGTTCTTCCTGTCAGCCGTCCGGAACCAGTTCAGGGAGCTGTTCACAAATATGACCTCCGGAGAAAAGAAGAGGTTCCTGAAAAAAATGATTCCCGTTATCGACTTTCTTGTTTTCTGGATCGTTCCGCTTTTCAATCTTATTCTCTTCCAGCTTAAATGGGATAATATTGCCGTCGTGCTCATTCTCGGATCTGTATGGTTCCTGGCATTATTCATCTACAAGACCGGACAGAAGCTAAGCAGGGAGGATATCGATATCTACAGGCTTGAAGGCAGGTTTAAAGGAATAAGGAAG
>CAZLCF010000368.1:0-2689 GCA_964557905.1 uncultured Rikenellaceae bacterium
TATCAGGCATGGTGAAGCTTTAATGGTATATAATATTAAGGAATAAGAATAATTATTCTTGGCCAATATTTTTTCGCAGGTGTTATCAGGAAAAACAAACATAACTGTTTTTACAGGATTTATTTCCGTATTATTTGCGGGAGTTTTTCTCTGGTGGATTATTGTCCCTTCTTCCTACAATGTAGTTGAACGTGTTCCAGGGATGGACAACAGACCTCCTCTGAGAGCGATATCAGATTCAGTCATAATAGGAGAATTTCTCGATACACTTGGCCTTTTGGAGGGTGTACTCCCGGGAAGCTGGCCCCGCTTCAGGGGTGCAGATTTTGACAATATAAGCAAAGATCCAACACCTCTTGCTGAAACATGGGATACATCGGGTCCTACCGTTGTCTGGCAGACTACACTTGGCGAAGGATATGCAGGCCCTGCTGTACTTAATGGACGGGTGTATGTTCTCGATTATAACGAAAAAAGAAAAGCTGACATGCTCAGGTGTTTTTCGCTTAAATCGGGAACTGAGTTATGGCGACGATGGTATAATGTCGAGTTCAAACGTAACCACGGATATTCAAGGACAATTCCCGCCATTACTGATAAATATGTTGTTACAATCGGACCCAGATCTCATGTGATGTGTGTGGATCCGTTGAATGGCAACCTTCTCTGGTCGATTGATCTCGAAAAGGAATACGGTATTCCGGGAACAGTTAAAGGTAAAATAACACCTGAATTTTATAGCGGCCAATGTCCTTTGATTGATAATGATTTGGCAATTATTGCTCCCGGTGGGAAAGCCCTTATGATGGGAGTTGATTGCTCTACTGGAAAGGTAGCCTGGGAAACGCCAAATCCTGATTCCCTCAGGATGTCACACACCTCAATAATCCCGATGAACATTCACGGGAAGAAAATGTATGTGTACGCTGCACTTGGTGGTGTATGTGGTGTTTCGGCTGAAGGCACAGATGTTGGAAAGGTATTATGGAAAACCACTGAATGGAGCCCATCCATAGCAGTAGCCTCACCTGTTTATCTCGGAAATAATGAATTAGTTGCTTTTGGCAGTTACGGGGCCGGTGCAGCAAGAATCAGAATCAGCAAGGATGAGTCCGGCTATTCATCTGCTGTAATTGAGCAGCACAAAGCTTCAGGCGGGATTGCCAACGAACAACAGACTCCCATACTGAAAAGCGATTATCTGTGGACCGTATTACCGGAAAATGCCGGCCCGCTGAAAAGACAACTTGTTTGCTATGATAAATCCAACCTGGTGACGCCTGTCTGGTCAAGCGGAAAGGAAAGCAGATTTGGCAAAGGCATGGGACCCTTTATTATGAGTGGCAATAAATTATACCTCCTAGATGACGAAGGAACACTTTACCTCTTCAGGATTGAAAACAATAAAGCCACACTTGTTTCAAGTCATAAGATACTGAGTGCCATTGAGGCCTGGAGCCCGATGGCAATAGCCGGAAACTACCTGATAATGAGAGATGCGCATAATATGCTCTGTTTGGACATCGGTAAAAAAGATTAAAGAAGTGAAGGTGATATGAATAGAAATGAGTTTGTAAAAAGAGTAATACGTTATCTGTTATTTGGACTACTGGCCGTTATTGCTTTGATCACCGGCAGCAGGGTTGCACAAGGGACTAGCTGTTCATCCTGCCCCGGGAAAGGAATTTGTGCAGGAGAATCCGATTGTTCAAAATTCTTATCTGAGTAAAAATGGAAGAACAGAAAAAGAAATCCGGATCAAGGCGTGATTTTGTAAAGACAGCAGGCAAGCTTATTATTGCGGCTCCTGTTTTGGCTCTTCCTGTTATTCTTGCCAGGAAAACTGATGCCAAAGGCTATGTCTGGCAAATAGATCCGTACAAATGCACCAGCTGTGAGCTATGTAAAACCAGCTGTGTAATGACGCCTTCAGCAGTCAAATGCATGAATGCATTCCCCATGTGCGGTTATTGTGATTTTTGTCCCGGATATCTGCGCCAGGGAGCAAAAACATTCAATACAGCTGCCGAGAACCAGTTATGTCCGACAGGTGCGATAATACGGAAGTTTATCGAGGAACCATATTTCGAATACACAATTGATGAAGCACTCTGCGACGGATGTTCAAAATGTGTAAAGGGTTGTGCCGATTTCGGAAACGGTTCACTCTATTTACAGATAATGCATAATCTGTGTGTCAATTGCAATCATTGTGCCATAGCACGTAAATGCCCGTCTGATGCGGTGATAAGAGTACCTACGACAGAACCATATATACAAAAGGAGCTTAAGAAAAGTTTAACCCCTGTCCGCTTTGCGGTTTCACCCCTGGGGCAGGTAAGGGAAATAAGAAAAGAGTTGAAGAAGTTGAATAGTTGAAGAAGTTGAAAAAGTTTAAAAAATATTTACCTTATATAATTATTGCCGTTCTGTTTATCTGGCACTCGGTCCTCTATGCACAACAGCAACGATTTCCGAGACCCGAATTTGAGGGAGGCTACACCTTCCCTATCCATCAGTTTCTTTATCAGCGCGGACCAATGTGGGAATACATGGACATTGCTGTTCTAGTTGGCGCATTGCTGGTTACTGCATGGATGGCTTTGAAAAAAAGATCACGGCAGGGATTAATATGGGTTTCTGTATTTTCTCTTGCCTACTTCGGTTTTTACCGGCAGGGATGCATTTG
>CAZLCF010000369.1:0-2684 GCA_964557905.1 uncultured Rikenellaceae bacterium
CAGTTTTGCGGCGGAACAACGTTATCGGTCAGCCTTGTAAAGGACCTTGCCAGGCACCCTAATATTGCAGGGATAAAAGATTCCTCAACAGGTAACATCGAGAGTTTTTTACTTGCGGTAAGAGATACTTTCAATGTAATGCCTGGTTCTGCCAACTTCTTTGTGAATGGTCTCATTATGGGTGCGCCGGGAGGGGTTATTTCCCTGGCTAATGTATTTCCCGAAATTACCTGTAAGCTCTATGATCTTACTGTAAACAGACAGTATGAAGAAGCCTTTAAGCTTAATGAAAAAGTAATTCAGCTCAACAAGACTGTATCGGGCACCGGAGGCGTTGCCGCTGTCAAATATGCAATGGATCTGGCTGGCCTCTATGGAGGAAATCCTCGGCTTCCTCTGCTTCCCCTGGCCGATGAAGTGAAAAAGAAAATTCAAGATTACCTTAAAAAAGAAAATTTGATATGAAACCTCCATATTATTGCAATATAAACAGGAATGAAAATAGTTATTTAAACATGGAGGTTCCATGTGACCATTAAAAATAAATTATTGACTCATGAAAAAAGTACTTGTGAATGAAAAAGTAAGCCCTGATGCACTTAATATTCTTAAAAAGGCTGCTGAGGTAGTATATATACCATCAGGAGAACATTCTGAGATTATTAGACTGGTTAAGGATGTGACTGGTGTGATGCTGGATACTACAATTAAATTCACACCCGAACTTATGGATTCAGCCCCGGATCTGAAAGTGATAAGCCGTACTGGGACAGGAGTTGATAACGTGGATGTTGAGGCTGCGACAAAAAGAGGAATTATGGTATTGCATACACCCGACGCAAATACGGTTACAGTCGCCGAACACACAGTATCAATGATCGGTGCACTAACCAAGCACCTGTTGTTTCTGGATAAGGAAACAAGGGAAGGGAAATTTAAAACAGCCCGGCGGTATTATTTGCCTGTTGACCTCGATGGAAAAACACTTGGCATCATAGGATATGGAAGGATAGGGAAACAGGTTGCCAAAAAATGTATGGCTGCTTTTAATATGAAAGTCATAATATATGACCCCTATATCAGTGATAGCGTGGTTGCTCCCGGAGTCGTTAGATACAGCGATGAAGAAGAAGTTTATAAACAGGCAGATATCCTGACAATACATGTGCCCCTTACCGACGAAACCAGAAGACATATGGGTGAAAAACTCCTTTCACAGATGAAACCTTCAGCATACCTGATAAATACGGCAAGAGGAAATATCATTGACGAATCCTATGTTATTAAAATGTTAAATGAGGACAGACTCAAGGGTGCTGCATTTGATGTTCTCACAAATGAACCTCCAATGGACAATGAAGAATTCCTCATAAATCCTAAAACTATTATCAGCCCTCATACCGCAGCACTGACAAACGAATGCACAATAAGGGTTGCATGCGAGGCAGCTACCGGTATCGTCGATTACCTTGAAGGAAGAATGCCTAAATCCATTTTTAACAGAAAAGGACTTAACCTATAGTATTAATTTAACTGAATAGTAATGAGTACAGAAAAAAAATATGATCTGATCGGTTTCGGTGAAGCAATGATAAGGTTCACCGCTCCAGACCACGCAAGGCTTGAACAATGTACACATCTTCACATTGCTATTGCAGCAGCTGAATTGAATGTTACCGTTAACTCCTCAAGACTCGGGCATAAGAGCGCCTGGGTATCAAAACTTGTTGATATATGGTCAGGGCAGTACATTATTAATAAGGGCAGAGAACATGGTGTTGATATGTCAGGCGTGATACTTTTACCTTTTGACGGAAAGGGTACTGTAAGGAACGGGTTATGCTATCTTGAAGTAGGTATTGGGCCCAGGGCGAGCAAACAGATGTACGACAGGGCTCACTCGGCTATCAGTCTTATTGAGCCGGGCGATATTGACTGGGAAAAAACACTTTCCCAGACAAAGTGGTTCCATACCACTGGAATCACAACAGCGATTTCTGATAATGCAGCCACTGAAGCAATTACATCTCTTAAAACCGCAAAAAAGCTTGGCGTAACAACCAGCTTCGACTTAAATTTCAGATCAACCTTGTGGACCTCAGAAAAAGCCAGGGAGGTGATGAAGAAGGTTATGCCATATATAGATGTAATTATAGGTAACGAAGAAGATTTTGAAAAAATGCTTGGGATAAAGACAGAAGGAGGAACCGAAACATTTTCGGATCTTGACCCTGAAACCTATAAGACAGTGGCAATGAAAGTGGTAAGAGAGTATCCTAATGTTCAGGTTGTGGGAACGACTCTGCGACACGTAAAAACTGCACTTCTCAATGACTGGCAGACTGTCATGCTTTATAAAAATAAGTTCTATACTTCCAGAAAATATGAGAATCTTGAGATTCTTGACAGGACCGGAGGAGGTGACAGTTTTGCTTCAGCACTTATCTGTTGCATGCTCGAAGAAAAAGATCCGCAGGAGACGATTGAATTTTCAGCCGCCTATTCTGCTCTGTGCCACGGATTTATGGGTGACTGGAACTGGGCTACAAGAGCCGAAGCAGAGAAAGTTATGAAAGGCGGAAGTGCCAGGGTTGTACGTTAAGAAAATATGACCGAAATTTTAAAAATTATGACTGATATTTTAATGAATACTTGACATAGAAAGATATAATTTTATTCATTAT
>CAZLCF010000370.1:0-2672 GCA_964557905.1 uncultured Rikenellaceae bacterium
ATCCCAAAAGTGGTTTCTCATGATTATCACGGAGCGATGCATAAAATCCCCATTTACCAACATAAGCACGAGCTTCTACGCCGTTTCGCCAGTACGATGCCCTACCGGAAGAATTAGTGAATAATTCTCCGCCCAAAATTGGATTGATCGTCAATGAAAAAAGAGAATCATTATAATAGAACAAATCTATCCGCCTGTTCTCCACCAAACCTTTAAAGAAAGAGGATTTCGTTTTTTGACCGTTGAGCCTTTGCGCCTCTGCGCCGTTGCACCTTTCTTCATAAAGTTCTTTTCCAAAATCGAGTATGTAAAAATCCAGTTCTTTCTGTTGCCTCTGGCTTAACTGATCTCTTTTCTCCTCAGCTTCCTTCAGGTAGTCAGCAATGAATGATCTTGAATATGGTTTTATAGCTGAGTTGATCGTAATTATCTGTGAATTGGCAAGTTCATCAAGGAATTCGTAAATACCGTAGTTGTTGACAGGATGAAGGACTTCCTGAGCGAATGACACCGAGGTACTGATTAATAAACAGATTACCAGAAAAGGCAATATCAAACGGTCGGAATTCATCAAGATGACAATATATTAGGACAAATATAGAATTTAAATTAGTAAAAATGCCGGGGACAAACTAACTTAGTCACTTAATTCTCGCTGTGTGTTTAATGTTCAAAGTTTATAAGCTCCGTGATCAGATCCGGACATCTTCCGGTTCAGTAATGGATAATATAGCTGAAGGTTTTGAACGGAATGGTAACAAAGAGTTTGTACAGTTTCTAAGTATTGCAAAAGGATCATGCGGAGAATGCCGATCCCAATCCTATAGAGCATTTGACTATGAATATATTAGTTCTGAAATATTAGACGATCTTATAATTCAAACACTGTTGTCCGCATGCCTCGCACCGCATACCGCGCACCGCACGCCTCCCGCCGCCTCATAGTTGTACCTTTTCCTTAAAACGAGGGAAGCCCATTCTCTGCCGTTTTTATCTTATAAGTAAAAGTAAAATTCAGAAAATGATAGAGGTCATTCGATTTGGAATATTGAGATGTATAGCCATCAATATCATCCGAAAAAGTGAACCGGCCACCAAGCTCAACCCCGAAATTGATATAGCTGGAAAAGAACATGTTCACACCAACTCCTATGGGGACGACAGGTGTAAAACCACTTGTTTTTGTCGCCAGGGGTGCAAGAATATCGTTGGGTTTGACTTTAAAGGAAAGACCTCCGAATCCGGTAAAACCATAAAAATCGAGCGATGAGAGAATTGACTGAAGAACAGTTCTCTCGCCTTTCATGATTAGAAAACTGTTTTCTGCCTTGTTCTTAATGAAATAGTATTCGCCTAAAAGAGCAGGTTCAAAAAATAATGTTCTTGACTCAAAGCCCCTGTTCTCATTAGACCCTCTCATATCTGTTGAGTGAAAATATCCAAAAGCAAAATTAAGCCTTACCGACACATCATCAAGAATTCTGTATTTAAAGCCGGTATTAAAATTAAACCTTGTATGGCGAAAACTAAAATCTCTAATCCCAAGCAGGTTTTCACCCTTCGAAAAACCGCCTATGTCGCCATAAAACTGTGTTGTCCCCAGCCCGGCTGTAGCTTCATACCTCCTGAGTTTCCATAATTGGGCATTTCCGGCAGATGAAAGAAATGAAAATGCTATTATGATCAGAAGGGTCTTTTTCATATCAATAGATTTAAATTATAATCATTGAAAAGATGACGTGATTCATAACAATTACTTTTGGAATTACCAGATAAGCAAAATTAAAGCATTTTTTTAAATTACTTATCAGATTTTGCCATTAATAGGCATTATAATTTGATTCCGGGTACATGACCTGGCTGATAAATAATGATGTTGCGTGTTGCGTTGTGCATGCGGTTACAGGTCCGAGACAATGTGGTAAGTCAACGCAACTCGAAGTTCGCATTGATGAAGAAACTGTGTGGCTAACGCAGGCCCAGATGGTGGAACTTTTCAGTTCTACGAAGCAAAATATAAGCTTGCATATAAAAAATATCTTTAAAGAGGGTGAATTAATCCCATCTTCAACTGTCAGGGAATACTTGACTGTTCAAATTGAGGGAGCAAGAAGGGTGCATAGATTTTACATTACCATCAAACATTCGATTTTTCAGGTTGAATGCACAGATCAGATTTTTAAAATCTGTCTTAAAGTATTAACTTTATAATTCTCACACACAAAGATTTAATATGTCATCTGAGAATAGACACTCATCCGGTTTCCCGGGAGAATTTCAAAGATATTTCCGGGATGTGGCATTTGATGATCTGACAATAGAAAAATATCCACTGCCATTGTCAATAAGCTCACATATATAGGCAGCTATCAACGCGATAACGAAGAAAGAAATACAATCAACGGCAGTTTAGACGGAGTTAAAATCTCTTTTTTTGGTTACCGGTATAACATCATTGATGATTTCAGGAACTTCAATAACATACGGCTGGCAGGATTAAAGGATATTGCAGCGAAGGCGGAGCACACCGTCATACTATCTCACCGTTTTGGCTGCATGTATAAATGAAATTTATTACCTTGCAGTTGTGAAAGGCTAATCTGATAATCATGAAACCAACTGCAATGACAAGAAAACACCCGGTCGTTCTTTACGGCCTCTGCCCTGGAGCG
>CAZLCF010000371.1:0-2670 GCA_964557905.1 uncultured Rikenellaceae bacterium
TTTGTCTTTTTTAAAGTTTATGAATTAATCAGGCTAAATAAATAAAATAAATAGGAGGGCAAAATAATGAAGAAAAATCTAATAATAATATCAGGTGTTATTACCATAGTCTTGATTTCAGCTATAGTTTTATACATAAAATTTGTAGACAGAACTGATAAAAAAGAATCAAATATAACCGAAGTTAAGACAGATACAATATTGAATGGGAACATTAAGAAGGATTTTCCCAGCACAAAAGAACGGGAATTGTATCCTAAAATAGCGTGCGGTTGTCATACGACCATACTTCTCAAGGAAGATGGTACGGTGTGGGCCTGGGGAAGAAATAGCTTCGGCGCATTAGGAAACGGCACAGAAACGGACAGTCCTGCACCGGTGCAGGTATCAGGGCTTACCGGTGTTGTGGCAATATCGGCAGCGTGCGAATACAATATCGCTCTCAAATCAGATGGTACCGTCTGGTCATGGGGGAGCAATGAGTATGGCGGATTGGGAAACGGATCCAAAACGAACAGTAATGTCCCAGTGCAGGTAACAGGGCTTATCGGAGTAACGGCAATCGCCGGAGGGTCAGACCATACGTTGGCCCTGAAAAGCGATGGTACTGTCTGGACATGGGGGAATAATTCCTTTGGCCAGATAGGAGACGGGACGAAGAACAATGAATTCTCAAAGAACGACCCGGATAACGACCAGCTTACCCCGGTTCAGGTTTCAGGGCTTTCAGGAGTACGGGCAATCGCAGCATCACGGGGTCATAGTCTGGCGCTTAAAGCCGACGGTACCTTGTGGGCGTGGGGAAGAAATGATCTTGGACAGCTGGGGGACGGAACAGATCAGGAGCGGCTTACCCCTGTGCAGGTGCTTGGCCCGGAAGGTAGTGGTTTTCTTACTGATATTACCATGATTGCAGCAGGCGGTTCCTATGGAGGCAATTCTGCTTCGGTTCGATCTGACGGCATACTTTTTATCTGGGGTGATAATGACGATGGACAACTGGGGGACGGCTCAGGAAATACAAGACTTTTACCCGGAACAGTACCTGGGCTTACTGGTGTCAAAACTGTTGCCATCGGAGGACAGCATGTGATTGCCCTCAAATCGGACGGTACCGTCTGGGTGTGGGGATACAATTACGACGGGCAGTTGGGAATCAGCACAGACGGAGACACTAATACACCTGTTCAGGTTCCGGGGCTTACTGGAGTACAGGCAATCTCAGCCGGAAGTGGTCATACTGCCGCCGTCAAGGAAGACGGAACGGTGTGGGTCTGGGGGGATGACTCCTATGGCCAGCTTGGTGACGGAACAATGGGAAGTCATCTCTCCCGATTATTATAAGTTTTTAATTCTTAAGTTCTTTTTAATAAGTGCTCGGATTGCTCTTTTTGGTTTGTTATAGTATGCTTTATCCATCTGTGTTAATTCTTTTGTGAAGAATACTTTATCTCGTCCTTAAACAGGTTGACACTTTTTTAATCAACCTAAGGAGGAATGAGCATGGAAATAGAACATATAACAAACCTTTATCATAAATTAAAGTTGACTGATGTTGAAACAAAGTGTAAATTTGATTAAAGTTGAATTACTGATAGTTATTTTTTATATAAATAATTGAGTATAGGGTTTTTCATTGAAGACTAAAATATGCATTCTATTAATCTAATTGACTGGTTGATAACCCGGCAAAAAAATCAGCCGTTTATGATTCTCGATTATAATTCTTAATAAAAAAGTACTTTCTAATAAAATTAATATAAAATACGATGAAAAAAAGATCCAGAATTTTATTTGTGCTTATTGCAACAATGATTTCAATAAGCCTGTTTGCACAGAGGAAAACTGACGTTTAAAACAGTAAAGATTATCCTCTCATCGGCCGGTTTGAAGGAGCTGTGACAGAATTTTACAAAGAAACAAAATGGGGAACCTATAAAATGCCCGTTGATGAAAATGGCAAAATTAATTTTGATAAGCCCAAAATACTTGAAGGGAAAGTTATCAGAACACAATATTCCGTTTCGATTGATGATAATCCTGCGTATCTGTTGCAAAATTACAAAGCAGCATTTACAAAAGCCGGTTTTACAATTTTAACAGCAGCAGCTGACGAAGCAGTTGGTGTTGGTACACGTTCGCAGGATTGGGATAGCCGGTACTACGGACCCGGTGATGCATACTTTTCAAATGCCCTGAATAATGGGAAATTTGGTGGAGTGATTGGAATCCCCGCCTGTAAAAGCAATCAGGCTTTTATTGTAGCCAATATCCAGAAAGATGGCAAAGATATTTACATTTCCCTGTATTGCGTTGAGAACAATACCTTTACATTAATCAATCAGGACGTAATTGAGGTTGAAACCGCTCAGACAGGAGATATGATAAAAGTAAATGCAAGCGAAGTAAAGACTGATGACTTTCGGAAAGACCCCACCTCAAAGACTGCTAAAGAAGACGCCATTGATGCGCAAAAAACGGATGCCGCCCAATCAGATCAATCCATTCTGAAAAGTAAAAATGTAAAATCATTTGAGTTAAGGATCGGATTTGGTGGTTATTCATTTTCCGCCCCATGGCTTTCAGGCAGCAGCTATATGTTTACGTATAATCCAAGTGGAAATGTTACGGGATCAATAACCGGATTCGGATTGTTGAAAGGGCCTTACG
>CAZLCF010000372.1:0-2670 GCA_964557905.1 uncultured Rikenellaceae bacterium
TTTTACCCTTGGGGGCTCAAAGCTGCCCTGTATCAGCCCGGCGCTTTTCAATTCATTCATGTGCTGCGATACCGTTGAATCGGCAAGGGGTATTTCCTTTGAAATCTCATTAAAGCAGCAGTTTTCCAGTGATGCCAGGTGACGAAGTATGGCTACTCTTGCAGGATGAGCCATAGCCTTGGCAAATCTTGCCAGGCGGATATCCTCTTTTGTGAACTGGGTTGTTTTGGAAGGTGTCATATTTTTACATTATTTCTAATTGATTATATGAAGTTTCTTGTCGTCTAAGCGCCATTTTTTGACTTAGGCACGTAATTAGTAAATATACGAACTATTTTTGAATTAAAGAAGAATTATATTCAAAATTATTTCTAAGAAGATTTCTCATCCCGCTGCGCTTCAGATACCAGTAAACAATGAGGGGAGATTCCTCATTCCTCCCGCAAAGCGGGATTCATTCGGAATGACATGAGAATTTGTATAGGGGAAAGAGCGGCGGCAATTTGCATGTGCAAATTGCCGCCGCTCACTTACCCCCACTATTTGCCTTGTCATTCCGAACGCAGTGAGGAATCTCATAAATTTGACACTATTTATATAATGTGTATAACCATTCCGAGCGCCAGCGAGGAATCTCCATAGTTTACCACATAACTTGATCCTTGATTTTTTATTAAATCGATCTTAGTTTCTGAATATAGCTTTCAATGTAAAACTGCTTTTTCTTTGACCTGTACTGCATAATAAACCTGGGATGTTCCAGGGGTTCTATCCTGTTAAAGAAATGGTATTTATTGTTTAACTTTGAGAGAAAGCTGAAATTCTTGCCGGTTCCCAGGCAGAAACATACATCCTTTTCAATTCCAAATTCAAGCTGACGGACTATTGATTCAATAATAAATCCGGAAACTGCATCAGTCAGTTCCCGGCTGTCATAGTAATTATAATTCGTTTCTTTGCCTTTCTTGCTTCTCATTGTGAATCCAAGAGGACTGACTGAACTGATAAAGAAATTGCCGTAAAATTTTTCAGGTCCCCCGTAATGATCAATCATTTCATAGATAAACACTGATGATGTTTCCCAAGTTTTTAATCCCTGTATTGACAATCCGCATTTTTCTTTAAGCCTGACCGTGTCGGTAAAAGGGATACCAGTCGCTCCGGCACCAAACCTTCCGGGATTGATGCCAAGAATCAAGTGCCTCGTCCTGCTATCACTATAAAATTTATTGTAGAATTGCGAAACTGCAGATATTACTTCCGGATTGTTCCTGAACGGATTCATTACAGAGATTCCCTCTGGCAGTGATCCTGTGTAATCCAGATCGTTGCAGAAAGATATTATCTTTTCCGCAAATGTGCTCATGAAATGTTTCAGTTCTTCACGCAGCGGACAGAATATTTACTCTCCTTTTCCGAACCATGGATATCCGGCATGTCGCTTTTCCTTGAGATGTCTATTACAGGGTGGTTGTTTAGTACCAGGTAGGAGAAATATTCTGCTTCCTTTTCATTGTATTCTGTTGAGGTCCAAAAATATGCGCTCTCATCCATTTCTGTAAATGTCCCTTCATAATCCTGCATTCCGGCAAGCTTGATATCAAATGAGACCGGACCGGATCCTGTTTTTTCCCAGGCATCATCCACCTCAAAATGATTTAACAGTGCCTGAAATTCTGATCCGGATGGAAGATGCCAGCCGTCCGGGCATGCTTTAATTGCTGTTTTCCACTCATATAATATCCCATAGGAAGGAACGTTATTGGGATCGTTGTCAAAGTAACATGAATCGCTCCCCGGGACAATATACTTCAGATTGTCTGCCATCCAGGTTGCACCGGCAATAGTAATTGTTCTGTAAGAATTACCGTCACGCGGATCAGTAAATTTCTCCTGCGCGGACATGTTCAGGTAAAACACCGAAATTATCAGGATCGCTATTATCTTTTTCATTTTAACAATTTTCTTCGTTAATTTATATAGAAATCAATGATTTATAAATTCTTTAATCCGTATAACAAGCCGGATATAATAATCTGCAAAATTAAGTAACATCAGAAAGAAGAACGTGGGAAAAAATAAAATGTTATCAACGCAGCTTTATAATTTTTAACAAACATACAACAGATACATTTCATAAATGAGTAACTTTGGGCGCTTTAATATCAGGAATTCATCACTATGGCGGGTAATGGTTTAATAAAACCCTATGGCGAAAAGCAGATGGCTTTTGATAAAAGGTATCTTGAAATGGCTCTTATCTGGGCCCGGAACTCATATTGCATAAGACGGCAGGTGGGAGCTCTTATTGTTAAAGGTAAAATGATAATCTCTGATGGATATAATGGAACTCCGGCCGGCTTTGAAAATGTCTGTGAAGATGAAAACAATGTCACAAAACCATATGTACTTCATGCTGAGGCAAATGCCATAACAAAAGTTGCCAAATCAAATAATTCAAGCGAAAATTCTACTCTTTACGTTACGACATCTCCATGCATGGAGTGTGCAAAGCTGATCATCCAGTCAGGAATCAAAAGAGTTGTATATTGCAACAGGTATCGCATAACTGACGGACTTGATCTTCTCAAACGCGCCGGAATAGAATTGGTATATATTGATCCCAAAAAAGATATTTATGAACAACAATAACTCTAAAAGGAGCATTTT
>CAZLCF010000373.1:0-2645 GCA_964557905.1 uncultured Rikenellaceae bacterium
TTAGTTTCATAAAATCAGCCAAAGGCACTGCAACAGCTTCCAGAGTGCCACCCGAACTTGGTATTGGAGCGGGTACTTCTCCTTCCGGGAATACAAAGCCGCTTCCCGGTTCATACGAGACTATGGCTCTCACATTCTGATTTTTAATTGCTGTCAGCCATCCCATTCCTCCCGAATGCGAATGAGTAACCAGAATTGCCGGACCAATTTTATCGAAAAGCGCCGATACCGCATCTGTATTTACATTAATATTTATAGGCCCCAGATTGGGTGTCATTTGACGGAAATACTGGTTTAACGTCTCCGGGTCACGCGAAAACTGCACACCTTCAAAATAATCAGGCCAGATACCTATACGGAAAGTCCCAAACCACTGCTGTTCATCCGGCGTTGGTGTTATATTTCCAGCTTCAGTGCTTCGGCCTGCATTACCTCTTCTCGGTTGATCGATAAGGTAGACACCGAAACGACGGCGCAGGAAAATGTTCTGAAAGCCTTCCCTACCGTCAGGTGTTGTTTCCCACGTTTTGGAAAACTGTCCGATACCATGCCACATTACAAGCGGATATTTGCGTGCCTTCGCAGGGATCTGATAGAAAACATAAGCATGATCACCCCTGAAGGTTTGCCCGGTGGGAGTCGGATTGTACGGATCGAAAGTGCCGGGATTGGTAATCATTGTTCCACCAACTGCAAAGCTGCCTTGTTCCTTAATCAGAAAAGGTTTAGTATTTATTGAATTCTGTGCAGCAGCCGGAATAACGAAAGCCAATGCTAAAATTAAGCATACAAGATTTAAGACATCCTTTCTCAATAGTGAATGTTTTGCAGGTATAAATTACGATTCAATCCAAATCTTTTCTCAAAAATCAATATTTAAAAAAACTTTTTAATTCTGGTAATTATTTCTCTCCCCTGAAACAAAAAATTTATAATACAAAGCTGAGACTAATTTCAGGCGTTGACTTATACAGATTACTGTTTTTTGTATCTGAATTACTGATCTTGCATTTGGATGAGTATCTTAGAGATAAATATGTTTTAACTTTGACCCAAATTAAAGTAACAAGAGCTATGGATGATATAATAAAACTGGAAAGCATATCTCAGTATAATATAATGAGAGGGGTTGAAACGCTACATCCTTTAGTAAGTGTTTACGATTTTTCAAAAATGAAACTCATCCCTGAAACCAGAGTCAATTTCGGCTTTTATTGTATTTTTCTGAAAGAAGCGAAATGCGGCGATTTAAAATATGGATGTAATTACTACGACTATCAGGAAGGTACTCTCGTTTTTATTGGCCCGGGGCAGGTTGTTGGAATAGGCAGCAAACCCGAGAGTATAAAGCCTATGGGATGGGCATTACTTTTTCATCCAGATTTAATCAGGGGTACTTCGCTTGGCCAGAATATTAAGAAGTACACCTTTTTCTCGTATGAAGCCAATGAAGCCCTTCATATATCGGAAAAAGAACGGCAAATCATATTAGACTGCCTGGATAAAATTGACCACGAACTGCATCAATCGATTGATCAACATAGCAAAACACTGATTGCAAACAATATCGAATTGCTCCTCAATTATTGCATGCGTTTTTACGACCGTCAGTTCATTACCCGAAGTCTTGTAAATAAAGATATATTGGTAAGATTCGAGAAATTGCTCGACAATTATTTCCAATCCGAACTCGTACAGACCGCCGGTTTACCGACAGTCAGGTATTGCGCTGACCAGTTGCATCTGTCGGCCAATTATTTTGGAGATCTGATAAAGAAAGAAACAGGAAAATCCGCTCAGGAGAATATCCAGTTAAAGATTATGACGCTTGCAAAAGAGAGAATCTTTGACAAGAGCAAAACCTTGAGCGAAATAGCGTATGCATTAGGCTTTAAAAGTCCTCAGCACTTCAGTCGTATGTTTAAGAATGAGACGGGACAAACCCCTAATGAATACCGGTCGCTCAGCTAAAAGTAGAAAGTTGCAGGTTGGTTAAGTTTAATCTAAAAAGTTCATCTTACCTTTCCGGTAATCATTTAGCAATCCTGACACACAATAACCGGCTTTGATCCCTAATAAGGAGCTTGCCGTTAACAAGGGCCAGAGCTGCCCAGTTTTGAGCCGGGAATCTTGTATCCTCCATTTGTTGTGCTTTTAGCACGTCAGCAGATGCAATCAGCTTAAAGGCAGCAGGATCTGGTTCAATCAGATAAAGCTTACTCATGCCATCAGTACTGATCAGCAATCCATCAGCCACAAGCAAACCACCCTTATCGAATAAGGGAGTCCTGCCGGTTTTCCATTTGACCTGGCCATCCATGCTCATGCAAACCAAACCATCTTTTCTATCGTTGGTTGAATATTCAGCATAAAAATTTCCGTTAATCAGAATCGGAGGCTGAGTGTGTGAACCAAAATCAGGATTCTTATAAAGTTCTGTAATACCATAGGTTCCGTCTGATTTCTTCTCAACCTTTATCATAGCTGCCCCGGCATTGTATCCGCCTGTAACCAACACTCTGCCATCTCCTGCATCAACTGCACATGGTACAGGAATCATGCATGACCAGTTCATATATTCCCACAGAATTTTACCTGTAAGCGGGTCAATTCCAGCGACTTTGCTGCCAGTGGCACTTTCTCCA
>CAZLCF010000374.1:0-2621 GCA_964557905.1 uncultured Rikenellaceae bacterium
TCAAAACCATCAGTCACAAAGAAATCGTTAATCCCCAGAACTGCTATTTCTTCATTTTTTGCCATGGAGAAAACAGTCTCAAGATTATCAAATGCGCTGAATGAATAGGGTGTATGAATGTGTCCATTGGCTTCCCTGTAAACCGGAACAGAAATACCATTCATTCTTTTGATCAGCTCTTCGTATGAGGGGAAATCGGACAGGAAGTTCTTTGTCATTGAATCAGGTTTGGTATCTGGCTGTAATTCAGAATAGTGTGTCTTTGTTTACCTGAAAAGCCGGTCAATTTCCTGTATTCTTGAAGGGCTTAACATGCTTTTCTTGCCTTTCATCTCAACTATCAGAGTCATTTTTGCAGCATTTTCGAGGACTTCAAGCTTGTCGAATGCTTTTAACAGATCCGGACCAGTTGTAAGTATGCCATGGTTTTCAAGCATAAGGATATCCGCATCCGCTGAATTTTCAGCAACAATATCAGCCAGTTCAGCAGATCCCATCAGAGCATAGGGTACAAACCTGGGTGTTCCGCATATTGCTCTTGCTTCGGCGGTAAGACTGGTATTTATTTCGCATTTCATTGCCGTGAATGATGATGCAAAAACTGGATGAGCATGAACGATAGCAGATACATCCTTTCTCTTTTTATATATGTTAAGATGAAGAGCAAATTCAATAGACGGTTTGAGGTCAGGAGTCAGGTTTTCACCCAGGATCGACATTACTCCAACCTCTTTCCATTTCATATACCCCTTGTCAGTGGCGGAAGGTGTTATCACGATGATATCTTCTGATACACGGAGACTGATGTTCCCTCCTGAGGTTGTTGTAAGTCCCAGGCGATATAGCCGTTTCATGAAACGGGCAACCTCTTTCCGCTGCTTTTTATATTCCTGATCTTTCTTCATATACTTTCATTAAAATACAACCTAAAACGCTGAACGCTAAACGCTAAACCAAATCAGCCACGCCTCCCAAAACATACTGAGGGCGATATGGGAACTTGTCAATATCTTCTTTGCTTGTTATTCCGCTGAGAACGAGCAGAGTGTCTATTTCCGATTCCAGTCCGCACCTGATGTCAGTGTCCATACGGTCACCGATAACGATTGCCTCTTCTCTGCTTACTCCAAGCTTCCTCAGTGCTATGCGCATCATCAGCGGATTCGGTTTCCCTACAAAATAAGCCTTTTTGCCGGTGGCCATTTCAATCGGTGCTATAAGAGCCTTTGTTGAGGGTGTAATGCCATTTTCCACAGGTCCGCTGACATCGGGATTGGTACCGATCAGGCGAGCTCCTTTCAATACCAGGTTTACTGCAGTCTCGATCTTTTCAAAATTATATCCGTGAGTGTCACCAACAATAACATAGTCGGGATTTACATTATTAATGGTATAACCAACACTGTAGAGGGCATGAATAAGGCCGGCATCTCCGATTATGTAAGCGCTTCCATTCGGCTTCTGATGTGCAAGGAAACCGGCTGTTGCCAGAGCGCTGGTATAAAAATGCTCCTCACCGACATTTATTCCAAGCCTTTTAAGCTTTTCATGAAGTTCTTTAGGGGTTCTCTCGCTGGCATTTGTAAGAAAAAGATACTTCTTCCCGGAGCTTTCCATCCAGGAAAGAAAATCATTAACGCCGGATAATAGCTTATTCCCGTGATAGATGACTCCATCCATGTCGATGATGAATCCGGCTTTGTTTTTTATATTTTCTATGATGCTTCCCATAGTGACACTAAATTATACGTAAAGATATCAAAAGGAAGATTGTATTTTAGTTGTTCCTGTTTAAACTCCCTCTCTATTCAACCTCATAGCTTTATCATTCGAGAAGTCATGCTTTGGCTTATGACCTTTCAGCGGAATGATCTTCTCATGAATTGCATCGATAATCCAGTCAGGCTGGGGGAAGAAAAATTCTTCCATCTCAAACGCCGGTGTGATCCAGTTGCGTGAACCGACAACCACAGGGGGTGCATCAAGGTAGTCGAAAGCCAGTTCGGTAATTGTCTGAGCCATCTCTTTAAGGAATGATCCCCTTGATGAGGCATCACTGGCAAGGACAATCCTACCTGTCTTCTTAACTGATTCAATAACAGGTTGATAATTGAACGGAACCAGTGTTCTGGCATCAATCACCTCTGCGCTCAACCTGTAAATCTGATTAAGTATATCAGCTGCTTTTATGGCCGGATATAATGTAGCTCCGATCGTCAGGATAGTTATATCTTCTCCCGTCCTTTTAATATCAGGCTCCCCAAAAGGTATTTCATAGTATCCTTCAGGGACTCCCGGTGTGTGGAACATCTCGCCAACATCGTATATGCGCTGGCTCTCAAAGAATATCACCGGATCCGTTCCCTGCAATGCAGTATTCATCAATCCTTTGGCATCATACGGCGTTGCCGGAAATACGACTTTTAATCCCGGAATATGTGCGGCAAGTGACGACCAGTCCTGTGAATGCTGAGCTCCGTATTTTGAACCGACAGAAACCCTTATTACCACTGGCATCTTAATTATATTCCCGCTCATTGCCTGCCACTTGGGGAGCTGGTTAAATACCTCATCTCCTGATCTTCCCAGGAAATCGCAGTACATGATCTCGGCAATGACTC
>CAZLCF010000375.1:0-2609 GCA_964557905.1 uncultured Rikenellaceae bacterium
GAATAGGAATCGTTAGTGGAAAAATAAAAGATTTTGCACGAACTGCACCGATTGTACGAATTGCAGGTTTTGCACAAATTGCATGCGTAGCACGACTTGCACGACTTGCACGACTTGCAGGACTTGCAAGACATTGTGCACGGGTTGACGGAGGAGGAGATAAGGATAGTCGAGGGCGCAACGGTATAACGGCGCAACGGCGCAATGGAAGAAGGAGTGGGAGAGTGGGGGAATGGGAGAATGGGGGAATGGGAGATAAATCAGTGTATATCAGTGAGATCCGTAGTGAATATAAAAGATTGCTTCGTCCCGCCGAAGCGGGACTCGCAATGACGGTGGACTTACAATTGCACGATCAAACGATCACACGATCACACGATCACACGAAAATGACCGCACGACTGCACAACAAATTAAATAAATCTGGTTTTTTTGCAGATTTTTAAAAAATGTATTACTTTTACATCAACAGTACCCGTCTTGCATACCATAAGAACTGCATTCGGGTCATTTTTTTATAATTATGTCAAATAAATCTGCACGTGCTATACCTGATCAAATTAAACTCTTAAAATCCAGGGGAATGGTTTTCAGGGATGAGAATAAAGCTTATACTACCCTGAAAAATATAAGCTATTACCGGCTTAAAGGCTGGGAGATGAGAGAGCGAGAGAGCGGGAGCGGAAGAGGGGGGAATCCATGTAATCCGTGGTGAATGAGGGAGATTGCTTCATCCCGCCGAAGCGGGACTCGCAATGACGGTGGACTTACAATTGCACGATCAAACGATCAAACGATCGCACAACTTGTGACCCGTTTTCATGTTTTTATCATCCGGTTTTGTACATTTATATAGCTGTTTTTAATTCAAGTGAAATGAAAAAATGCTTCATTACATGCCTGTCGATTCTAATCTGTTGCGGAATTCTGGATGCCCAGTTCATTGCTCCAACCTTAAGGCAATTTACGAGACAGGATACTCTTCGCGGATCAATTACTGCTGAGAGAAGCTGGTGGGACCTGACTTATTACCACCTGAATATTGTGGTCAAACCATCCGACAGTACTATTTACGGAACCAACACCATTGCTTACAGGGTTATTGAACCTGCAGAGGTCATGCAGATAGATCTGCAGGAACCGATGAATCTGATTAAAGCTGAACAGAACGGGAAGCCGCTCGGTTTCTCCAGGGAAGGAAATGTTTTTTGGATCCGGATGGTTAAAAAGCAGGAAACCGGGGAAATATATTCAATCGTATTAAGCTTTGGAGGAAAGCCGAAAGTGTCAAACAGGCCTCCCTGGGAAGGAGGTATCACATGGAGGAAGGACAGGAATGGACTTCCATTCATTGCCTCTTCGTGCCAGGGTGAGGGGGCAAGCCTGTGGTGGCCATGCAAGGATCATATGTATGATGAACCCGACAGCATGCTGATAAGCGTGAATGTCCCTTCAAACCTCATGGATGTTTCAAACGGGCGGTTAAGGAGCGTTGTAAAGCAGAGGGACAAGACAAAAACGTACAACTGGTTCGTAGCCAACCCAATAAATAACTATGGCGTGAATATCAATATCGCTGATTATGCACACTTCTCTGAAGTGTTCAATGGAGAGAAAGGCAGACTCGATTGTGATTACTATGTTTTGAAGGATAACCTGGAAAAGGCGAAAGTACAATTTAAACAGGCGCCCATGATGCTTGCCGCTTTTGAACACTGGTTTGGTCCGTATCCTTTTTATGAGGACGGCTATAAGCTGGTTGAAGTCCCGTACCTGGGAATGGAGCATCAGAGTTCAGTAACATATGGCAACGGGTACCAGAATGGTTATCTTGGAAGAGATGTAAGCGGATCGGGCTGGGGTGAGAAATTTGATTTTATCATCATTCATGAATCGGGACATGAGTGGTTTGCAAACAATGTTACATACGAAGATGCAGCAGACATGTGGATCCACGAAAGCTTTACAAATTATTCCGAATGTCTGTATGTTGAATATTACTACGGTAAAGAAGCGGGAGCAGAGTACGTGCTTGGCAGCCGCAATAATATAAGGAATGACCGTCCCGTAACCGGAATCTATAACGTGAATGTAAGCGGTTCAGGGGATATGTACTATAAAGGCGGGAATATGCTTCATACCCTGCGCCAGATAATCGGCGATGATGAAAAATGGAGGGACATACTACGCGGCCTGAACAGGGATTTTTATCACCAGGTCGTAAAGGGTTCACAGATAGAGAATTATTTAAATGAAAAAACCGGGATAAACCTGAAGCCGGTTTTTGACCAGTACCTTAGGGATATAAGGATTCCTGTATTTGAATATTATGTGAAAGGAGAGGAGCTTACGTTCAGGTGGAACAACTGCGTACAGGGATTTGACATGCCGCTAAGGATATATGTGAACGGCGAACCGAAAGATATATCTCCGACATCCAGGTTTACAACTATTCAGCTCGGATCAGACAATGCGATTATTACCGTCGATCCGGATTACTATGTTGCGGTGTTGAATATGACGGGAAAGTAAAACGGCACAACGGCTCAACGGATCAAAATGCAGTCATAAAAGTATTTTAATGTACTTCTTTATTGATTATATTTCAT
>CAZLCF010000376.1:0-2574 GCA_964557905.1 uncultured Rikenellaceae bacterium
TTTAGCTGTCGGGGACATTAATGGAGATGGACTTGAAGATTTTTTTATTGGCAATAGCAAGGATTTTAAGGGAGCTATGTATTTGCAAACAGAAAAAGGTATATTTAAGGAAATACCGGGACCCTGGATAAGCGATTCGCTTTATGAAGATACAGGAGCCTTACTGTTTGATGCCGACAATGACGGAAGATTGGATTTATATGTGGTTAGCGGAGGGAACGATAGCAAGGAAAAAGGGGAGTATTACCAGGACAGGTTGTATTTAAATACTGAAAAGGGTTTTGTTAAATGTAAAAATTGTCTGCCAGCTGACTTAAATAAAAGCGGGAAATGTGTAAAAGCTGCAGATTATGACAAAGATGGACATCTCGATTTATTTGTAGGAGGACGTATTGTTCCCGGAAAATACCCGCTCCCTGCAAACAGTTATATTTTGAAAAATAATGGGGAAAAAGGAGCTGATTTGAAATTTGAAAATGTTACAGAAGAAATAGCCCCGGAACTATTAGATCTGGGACTTGTCACAGAAGCTATCTGGGATGACTTTGACAGTGATGGCGATGTTGATCTGATAATTGTAGGTGAATGGATGAAAATTCACTTTTTTGAAAATTCTTCAAATAGATTTATTGATGTTTCTGATAAATTAGGATTTAAAGAAACTGTCGGCTGGTGGTATAGTATTAACAGTATCGATATTGATAAGGATGGAGATAACGATTACCTGGTAGGTAATCTTGGATTAAATTATAAGTACAAAACCAGCGAAAAAGAACCATTTGAAATATACTCCAATGATTTTGATGTAGATGGCAAATTAGATATCGTGCTTAGTTATGGGGAGAATGGGAAAAACTATCCGGTCAATGGTTTTGATGCTACTGTAAGGCAGGTTCCGGTCATGAAACTCAGATACAAAGGTTATGAAGAATTTGCAAGTGCAACACTGCAAGAGATATATGGTGAACAAATGTTGAAGGCTTCTTTGCATTACAAGGCAAATACTTTTGCTAATTATTGGATTGAAAATAAAGGGAAGGGGGAATTCACAATGCATAAACTCCCAAATTGGGCGCAATTTTCTTCCATCAATGATATGGTTGAGATAAAATATAAAGATAATAGTACTGCTTTTATTGTTGCCGGCAATTTATATGGTTCGGAGGTAGAGACACCTAGGAACGATGCAAGTATAGGGCTGGTATTGGTTTCAGATGCCAAAGGTGAAATAAAGGTAGTTCCGCCGGTAGAAAGCACACTTCTTATTAAAGGTGAGGTGAAAGCTATCAGGAAGATTAAATTGGCTTCAGGAAAAGAGGCATTTCTGTTCGCGATCAATAATGATTCACTGAAATTAATTGAATTTGACTCAAACCCTTAATTTCTTTTTTAGTTTTGCCTGAAATATTTAAAATTCAATCAAAAGTAAAACTGCAGTGATTATACATAATAGTCTATCTCAAAACGGGTTTTTTCTGTTATATTTTCTTTTTATTTTTGTACATCCCTGTCCTTCTTACAGCCCTGAATAAAATGTTAAATTCTTGGATGAATTATAAGGGGAATGGATACTTGAAAAAAGATAGCTGATAATTAATCTTTCGTTCTGATCAATACCATAACATATGACTCCAAGTGAAGGATCAATAGATTAATGATACTGATACGCTATTAATATTTTGTACTACTTTTTGTACTACCTATGAAAAAGACCTTGTAAATATATGATTTACAAGGTCTTAATTTTTACTCAGTCGGGGTGAGAAGATTCAGAAACCTTCAAAAACACCTAGTCCGAAAAGTGCAAAATCGTATTTTACGGGATCGGCGGAATCAAATTCGCGAAGGACGGTTGTTAATTCCTCGACTGCTTTCCAGTCATCGATTTTTCTTGTCAGCAATCCCAGCTTTCGTGCAGTATTTCCCGAATGAAGATCCAGGGGAATATAAAGCAATGAAGGATCAATTCTCTTCCATATGCCGAAATCAACACCTCGTCCATCTCTTCTAACCATCCAGCGTAGGAACATATTGAGCCTTTTCCCGGCAGCACCGGCCTTAACGTCTGCAAAATGCTTTTCTGTCCTTGCAGGATACGGCAATGCAAAAAACTTTCTCCTGAGGTGTGTCAGTCCGTCCCGCAGCGATTGGCTTATTTTAATGCCCTCCAGAATAACATCTTCCATGCTTTGCCCGGAATTGTAAATATTCCTTAGTCCCGTTATGAAATATCTGCAGTCGGTTCCATTGAAAGTCCGGTGAACAAAGCTATTTAGTCTGTTTAAGTCGTTGCTCCCAGCAAACATGACAAATTCAAAAGGTGCATTATCCATAAGATCAAGCAGATGTCGCGCGCTTCGCAGTATCAGGTCGCGGCGACCCCAGGCTATGGTAGCGGCCAGGAATCCGGATATTTCCCTGTCATGCAATTCAGTAAATGAGTGTGGAATAGAAATAGGATCGCACGTAATGAAAGCAGGATTATTATACTGAAGGTATTTTTCCTCAAGGAATATTTTCATCTCACCGGCAGGAATACCATTGTATGACCTTTTATGACCCATTTATAATAAG
>CAZLCF010000377.1:0-636 GCA_964557905.1 uncultured Rikenellaceae bacterium
TATTGATTTACAACAATATAAGCCCCCTGCCTTGCATAAGCAGGGAAGGGGGTTGGGGGAAGGGTACATGTAATCCTATTAATAAATCCGTACAGGATAGATCCCCTTCCTGATCATTTTCCTGATATTCTCGACAACAAAAGGCTTGTCTTCACGGTATGTAACACCAAACCACCTCTCATTGGTATGAAGGATCTTTATTGTGATATCACCTTTTTTCACGAATATATCCAATGAAGTCGGGATATCCAGTTCAGATTTGAGATCCATCCCGCTCTTATTAATAAAATTCCGGAATTCTTTGCCAAGGAAATTATAACAGGTTGGTTTGAATCCAAAGAGGTTCATTGACACTATTTCAGCACCTGTAAAAAGCAGGTCTTTGCCATCAGATCCCGGAGCTTTAGCACCATTATGCGTCTTTTCTATCTGACGCACTTCAGCAATGTTCTGCAGTAATCCGTCCGATCCAAGTTTGCATACACCACGGTTAACATGACCATGATCCGAAAGAGTATTTCCAAGCTTATATCCGACAATGCAATAACAATTCGGATCTTTATCATTGACGAGGAAATCATGAAGTATTTTAAATGACTCTACACCATAATAATCATCAGCATTGATGACGCCGAA
>CAZLCF010000377.1:646-2569 GCA_964557905.1 uncultured Rikenellaceae bacterium
TTATTTTATCCTTGGTAACCAGGATGGCATGGCTGGTTCCCCATGGCTTCTGCCTTTCCGGTGAGACCCTCACTCCTTCCGGCAGGTTTGTTATCTCCTGGAAAACATAATCCAGTTCAATTTTACCTTTTAATTTTTCTACAAATCTTTCCTTTACCTGCTCTTCAATATCACGCCGTATTACAAAGACAATTTTTCCAAAACCTGCCCTGATTGCATCATAGATTGAATAATCAATTATTGTTTCGCCCGAGGGGCCCACTTCATCAAGCTGCTTGTTTCCTCCATAACGGCTTCCCATACCGGCTGCGAGTACTAATAGTGCAGGTTTCATATATTTATTATGATTTATTCTGTACAATTATACTGAAAAAATTGTTACTTTTATTAAAACCAAAAAAATTGAAATGAAATTTAAGCTGGAGATCTGCGTTGATACTGTTGAATCGGCTTTCAATGCCCAGCTTGGAGGAGCTGACCGGGTTGAATTATGCGATAACCTTATACAGGGAGGAACGACTCCTTCCTATGGAATGATTTTATCAGCAAGAAACAATCTGACAATAGATCTTAATGTCATAATAAGGCCAAGAGGCGGCGATTTTCTATATAGCGACTCCGAATATGATATTATGCGACAGGATATCGAGGTTTGCGGTGAGTGCGGAGTAAACGGGATAGTCATCGGTATTTTACAGCAGGATGGAGAAATTGATATTGAGCGCACTGCAAAACTGATTGAACTGGCACATCCGATGACAGCCACCTTCCACAGGGCTTTTGATATGTGTGCTGATCCTTTCCGGGGACTTCAGGATGTAATATCATCCGGCGCTTCACGGCTGCTTACATCAGGGCAGAAGGATAAAGCATTTGAAGGTACGGAACTCATCAGCAAGCTGGTCCGGAAAGCAGGCTCCAGGATAATCATAATGCCGGGAAGCGGGCTCAACGAATCAAATATCAAAGAGCTGGCGACGAGCACGGGAGCAAAGGAATTTCACCTTTCAGGAAGAAGTATTACAGAAAGCGAAATGATATTCAGAAGAGAAGGAATTGCAGTGGGCGGAGTTCCGGAAATTCCTGAGTTTTCAAGAAAAGTTACCGACCCTCAGAGAATAAAAAAGATCATCAATATTCTCAAAATGATCTGAAGCATTTTGAAATCTTCCCTGACTTTTTACCTTTGCAAAATTCAAATAAAGAATTTGAATATTGTTTTGTATTGCTTTTTGGAAACCTAAATCATAAAAATAGAAAATCAATTAAATATGAAAAAACTTACATTTTTAGTTCTGACATTATTTGCAGCCAGCCTGGTTCCTTTCCAGAAAACAGAGGCCTGTACTAATTTCCTTGTGACAAAGGGAGCGTCAAAGAATGGATCAGTTATGATTACTTATTCCGCTGATTCCCATGTACTTTACGGAGAGCTTTATTACTGGCCGTCAAGAGATTATCCTATCGGAAGCATGATGGATATTTATGAATGGGATACTCAGAAATTTAAGGGCAGGATAAAACAGGTTACTCACACTTATTCTGTCGTAGGGAACATGAATGAACATCAGCTTTCCATAGGCGAGACAACTTATGGAGGCATCGGGGGCATGGTCGATACTGCAGCCATCGTTGATTATGGTAGTCTTATTTATATCTCCCTTCAAAGAGCAAAGACAGCAAGGGAGGCAATTAAAGTAATGTCTGACCTGGTCTCTGAATATGGATATGCCAGCTCGGGCGAATCGTTTTCGATAGCTGATAAAAACGAAGCATGGATCTTTGAAATTATCGGCAAGGGGCCGGGGAATAAGGGCGCTGTATGGGTTGCCCGTTTGATCCCTGATGGTTACATTTGTGCCCATGCCAACCAGGCAAGGATCCAGACTTTTCCGCTTGCAACAGGCAAGAAAAACAGTATTG
>CAZLCF010000378.1:0-2554 GCA_964557905.1 uncultured Rikenellaceae bacterium
AACCCACCATTGGTAGCGTTAGAGAAGTATGTATTATTAGTTCTCCGTTCATTAAAGCCTAATACTCCATTAAGGCTAATTGACTCACCTAGTTTTTTCTTGAATTTCAACATTAAGTCAAGATTGTACTCGCTGAAAGTATTATCCCTTCGAAGATAACCTGACCCAATTGGGTTTGGAACGTTCGCAAGTCCAAAGCGCATAGCCGCACTACCCACTGCTCTTCTTTCTTCCTGCATTTCATAATATGAATCGGCTGAAATGCGCCCATAAACATCTAACCAATCGGCAACTTTATAATTAATCGAGGCATTTCCGATAAAGCGGGTTCTTCCATCAGTTTCATAGTTCTGGTAAGCATCCCAATAGGGATTATCGGAATAAATTGGAACATCTAATGACGACTTATAATTCCATGTTAAATTTCTTTGGGTAAGATCATAAGCAGTTTTCAAGTCCTTAAAATCGAGGTTTGTTTGTTGCCACTGGCGGAAATTGGTTACAATATTGCCACTATATCCGGTTGTATTACGGCCTTTACCATTTTGTAAAATGTAATTGGCTATACCGGAAACTGTAAGCCTTTTATTGATGTTCCACTGTCCGCTTAGCACCACATTATTTCTTTTTAAGGAGCTATTAGGCTGCAACCCTTTGGCGTTGTAATTGGTATAAGATAACCTTACAGAACTAAAATCAGTAGCTTTTTCAATTGCTACTGTATTCGTATAAGTTAATGGCGTTTCGAAGAAAGTGATAGGGCCGTTTTTCGTAAATTCCCAGGGGTTCGATTGTTTGTACCAGGGTGATTCAGGGTCAACTGAATACCAGCCCCATACTGGTTGTCCATCGAATCTGGGGCCGTACGATGCGTCTTCGGTTGTTTGTACCCATCTAACTAAAGGATCATTGATTGGATCATCTGTTGTAAGGCTCCCTGATGTAGTTCTAAAGGCAAAATCAGGAGTGTATCCGGAACCATAACCGGCACCATATTGATCCTGATAGGTAGGGAAAGTTGATTTATCAATTGTGCTGAAAGTGAAGCCGGAACTCAGTGAAACTCCTATAGGAGCTTTCTCACCTTCTTTTAGTATTGTTCCTCTTTTGGTGGTGATCATGATAACACCAGCCGATGCACGGGAGCCATACAGTGCTGTCGCCGCTGAACCTTTCAAAACATTGATGGATTCAATGCTTTCAGGGTCAATATCAGCGGCAGCATTTCCATAATCATATCCAGCATAAGCAGTAGCCTGGCTTGAGGTTACTCCAACATCAGTGTATTTTCCAATGCTATTATTGATAGGCACTCCATCAACAACATAAAGGACCTGGTTGCTGTTTATCAATGATTTGCTACCACGAATTATAACGTTGGTAGAGCCACCCATGTTTTGGTTCCTTTGAACCTGCACACCTGAGACTTTACCTGAAAGGTTGTTCATGAAGTTGGCTGTTTTAACTTTGGAAACTGCATCCCCTTTAACTTCCTGTGTAGCATACCCTAAGGATTTTCTCTCGCGGGAGATACCGAGGGCTGTTACAACTACTTCGGCCAAACCTAATACATCGGGTTCCATGATTATGTCAATTAAGGAACGATTTCCGATCTCAACCTCCTGCTTCTTCATTCCAATATAGGAAAAAACAAGGGTTGTAGCGTCCTGAGGAACAGCCAGGGTGTATTTACCGTCAATGCCTGTAACAATACCAATAGTGGTCCCTTTTACAGCTACGGATACACCTGGCATGGCACCCTCTCCTTCAACAAAAGAGGTCACAGTACCAGTAATAGTCTTTTGCTGGGCACTGGCTGAAAGCCATACACCGCAAAAAACTAAAAACATCAAGAGAAGTTTTCTCATAACTTTTAGTTTAGGTTAATAATCAAAATGTTAAGGAATGGCTAGATTCCTTTTACTGTCCATGATCGTGACTGTGTCACTTTCAGAAATGGAAATTAAACAAGGGATTCCATAAATGCCATGTTCAATCTGCAGATTGCATATCCGGGTTTATAATTGGTATTTAAGAGGTTACGGATTATTATTTTGAAGATGCTGTTTTCAATCCTGTTTTTATTCATTTTTGCGTATTTTTGTTAGCTGACCAAACTGATTTTAATAATCCCGTACATGGCTGGTTTTTCTCACTTACATGTTCATACTCAGTACTCTATATTGGATGGTGCTTCGAATATTCCTTTGCTGATCGACAAGATCAAATCCCTGGGTATGGAAGCCCTTGCCTGAAATTCATGAATTGTTTGAAAATCGTAATTAATGCTTTGAAATTTGTTACAACGAAGTCAGTAATTCAATTTATTTTGCAGATTGAAAACATTTAATCTGCAAGCTGATGTTAAAAAATCTCATCAAAAGATCATTACTGCTTCTTGTCATTATCAGTCTTTCTCATTTAGTATTTTCGCAGAAGGCAGATAGTCTAAAGGTTGTCAGTCGTTTTGGGGGAGCTGTCACAGTTACCAGTAAAGGGATTTCCATGGTACCTAACTTATCACTGGGTAAACCTGCGGCTATTTTTGATCTGT
>CAZLCF010000379.1:0-2530 GCA_964557905.1 uncultured Rikenellaceae bacterium
ATTTTTAAAATATGGGGATCAGAAGCGATTTGCCCGTGCAAATCGCTTCTGATCCCCCCTTATCATCTGCAATACACTGTCATTCCGAGCGTTAGCGAGGAATCTCTTCTTAAATTATTCATGATTCCCGGCATTTTAAAATATAATATTGCTATATTTATTGTTAAAAACCTGTTCTCTATGTCACAGATTTTGTCTGAAACAACCGGAACCCATAGGGTGAGGAAAAGTGCCAGGAACTTATTCTACTTCCTCGCCAGCATTGCTGCTGTTTCTGCTGTACTCATTCATGGAGAGGATGTTAGCAGACTTGAATTCTCAGGCACCATAATAGTGGTTGCTCTGTGTTATATCATACTTTATTTTTTTCTGCTTCAGTTTCGCAGCGAAGTATTGGATATACCGAGAAAGACATTGTTCATTTTAACCACCATTCTTTTGTTTTTGTTTATAACAAAGATTGTTTCACCCCTGCCGGGAAGAAATATCATTTTCTTTATCCCTTTTGCGGTAATCCCGGTAATAATAAGAACATTCTATGATGCCCGGCTTGCTTTATTCATTCTGCTTATAACAATAATGCTGGCTTCCTTTATGATACAGCGGCCATTCGAGTTTGTTCTTATGAGCTTTATTTCCGGGATGGTGGCAATATTCACACTGACAAATATTTACAGACGTTTGCGGCTTTTATTTACCGCTATTATGGTAATCCTGACCTACTCAGGTCTCTACCTGGGCATCTATCTTATGAATGGCGGAAATTTTGAAAAAATGATCTGGTCCGACTTGTACAGGTTTGCAGCGAACGGAGCTCTGGTACTGGTTTGCTACCCGTTGATTTTTGTTTTTGAAAATAGATTTCTTTTCCTTTCTGATGCTACATTACTTGAACTTGCAGACACTAATCAGCCTGTACTGAGAAAGCTGGCTGAAGAGGCACCGGGTTCGTTCCATCATTCCCTTCAGGTTGCTAACCTTGCCGAAGAGGCTGCAAGGGTAATTGGAGCCAACCTGCTGCTGGTAAGAACAGGAGCTCTCTACCATGATATAGGTAAGATAGCTAGTCCAAAGTATTATATTGAAAACCAGACAGATGATGTAAATCCTCATGAAAAGCTTGATCCGCGTGCCAGTTCCAAAGTGATAATCAATCATGTAAAGAACGGAGTGGTGCTGGCAAAGAATTACAAAATCCCGTCTCTGATAATCGATTTCATCCGGACACATCATGGTACCACGGTGGCCTATTTCTTTTACAAAAAGTACCTTGACATGAATCCCGGGAAAACGGATATGAAGAAGGATTTTACCTATCCCGGGCCAAAACCGTTTTCGAAAGAGACAGCAGTTGTAATGATGGCTGACGCTGTCGAAGCATCATCAAGAAGCCTCGGGAAATATTCCGAGGAAAGCATCAGCGAACTGGTCGAAAGGATCCTCCTTATCCAGGAACAGGATGGCCAGTTCTCAGATATTCCACTGACCTTCAAGAATATATCGGATATAAAGGATATTTTCAAGAAAAGGCTTTCAACTATCTATCATGCAAGGATTGCCTATCCCGAAAGATTTTAACGCATATCAATAATTTCAACACCTTTGTATTTTTCGGGCGAAAAGATGAACATCCCTGGTTCGGGAACCTGTTTAAGGTTGTATTCTTTAATAATAAGATCAATTGTTATACCATCCTTTCTTTTATATTCAAAGTTTTTCAGGTTCAGTGAAGGTTTTTCTATTGCAAGTCTCACTCTTACCAGCTCACTTTGTATATCCTCAGGATACAGGTCAATAACATAAGAATCAGATCTTTCTTCGATTAGCCTGCTCTTATAGCCGCTCTTATACATGGTAAAAAGTGATGAGGGGCGGTTCTGAAATGAATCATCGTTCTTATCAGGTTTGGTAATTGTAACCTCTTTTTCTGCCGGCAGATAACTCCATGAAGTTTCACCATTGAACCAGATAATATTTTCGGGAAGATCAAGCCTGTAGCTGTTTTTGCTCAGAATAACAGATCCTTCCAGTGTGTCCTTCGTATTTTCCATCTGGTCAGTGTTTATAAGAAGGAATTTCATTGCCACAGAAGGTGCAGAGGTTGCTGTTGATGAGAATTTATCAAGGACCTTAATTGCCTGGGAATCATTCTGTCCCGTAGCAGTCAGCGTTACAAGCAGAAATGTGAATAATATGGTACAAATCCTCATCGGTATCTTATTTACTCAATACCCTTCAAAATCTGTTCCAAAACGAACAGATCAGTGCAGAGGACGTCCCTGGCTTTACTCCCTTCAAAAGGTCCGACAATTCCGGCAGCCTCAAGCTGGTCTATTATCCTTCCTGCCCTGTTGTACCCGATGGCCAGCTTCCTTTGTATGAGTGAAGTTGAACCCTGCTGGTGCTGAACTACAAGCCGTGCTGCCTCTTCAAACATAGGATCTCTTTTTTTGAGGTCCACCTCAAGCATTCCTGATTCGCTGTCGTCAATATATTCCGGGAGATGCATGGCATCGGGATAACCCTGCTG
>CAZLCF010000380.1:0-2502 GCA_964557905.1 uncultured Rikenellaceae bacterium
TGCAGGTTTTTTTATAAACGAAAGAGAAAAATGGACATTGTAAAAATCATGAAATTTGGCGGGACTTCGGTAGGAAATCCCGACAGGATGAGAGCGCTTATCCCTCTTATAACCGATAAAGACAGAAAAATTGTCGTCCTTTCTGCCATGTCCGGAACCACGAACAGCCTGGTGGAAATTACTGACCTTCTTTACACCGGTAATGTCAATGAGGCATCCTCAAAAATAGAAGCGCTCCGGGCAGCATATCACCAGGTGGTTTATGATCTCTATGCGACTGATCCTTTCCGGGTAACAGGTCATGAACTTATCGATTCCCATTTTGATTATATCAATAATTTCACCCTCAGGGTATTTACAAAGCTCCAGGAAAAGGCAATCATTGCACAGGGTGAGCTTCTATCAACATCTTTATTCCATCATCTGCTTAAGGAGCGAGAGATAAAATCAATACTCCTCTCGGCTTTGAATTTCATGCGGATTGACAAAGACGGAGAACCCGATTATTTTTACATTGAGGAGAACATAACCAGGGAACTCAGAAAACATAAATCCGAAAACATAATTATAACGCAGGGATTCATCTGCAGGAATGTCTACGGTGAGATTGACAACCTGAAACGGGGAGGAAGTGATTATTCCGCCTCAATCATCGGCGCAGCATTAAAAGTTAAGGAAATACAGATATGGACCGATATAAGCGGCTTTCGCAATAATGATCCGCGGTTTGTGGAAAATACAAAAGTAATACGTGAACTGTCTTTTGATGAAGCTGCTGAGCTGGCATATTTTGGGGCAAAGATACTTCATCCGGCAAGCGTCAATCCTGCAAGGGAAAAAAATATCCCTGTCAGGCTCAAGAATACAATGGAACCGGAGGATGAAGGTACCCTTATTACATCAACAAGTAAACTTATTGATTATAAAGCAGTTGCTGCAAAAGACGGGATATCCGTAATCAGGATCAGGTCAGACAGGATGTTAATGGCATATGGTTTTCTCCGGAAAGTCTTTGAAATATTTGAAGCTTACAGAACACCTATTGATATGATAGCCACCTCTGAGGTTGCCGTATCACTGACAATAGATAATCCTCAATTTCTCGACAAAATTGCACAGGACCTGAGAGAACTGGGAACCGTGGAGGTTGAGAGGAACCAGACAATTATCTGTGTGGTCGGCGATTTCCGGACAGAAAGGGTTGGTTCAGCTCCCGAAATATTCCTTGCCCTGAATACCATTCCGCTCAAGATGATCTCTTATGGCGGAAGCCCTAACAGCATATCCCTGCTTGTTGATACATCAAACAAAACCCAGTCCCTTAAACTCCTCAGCAAACATCTTTTTAATTAGAAAAATGATAGATAGAGATACAATAGAAAAATTCCGGGATCTGCCCACACCTTTTTATTATTACGATCTCGATGTTCTCAATACCACCCTCAATACTTTAAAAACAGAGTCAGCTAATTCGGGATACAAAATACACTACGCGGTAAAAGCCAATGCAAATCCAAAAATATTAAAGATCATTTCATCCTACGGATTTGGAGCCGATTGTGTCAGCTGGAATGAAATAGCTGCTGCAATGGCAGCAGGTTTCAATCCGGGAGAGGTTGCTTTTGCGGGCGTCGGGAAGGCTGACAAAGACATTGAAGCAGCCATCAGGGCGGATATTTTTTGTTTCAACTGTGAATCAATCCCAGAGATTGAAGTAATCAATTATTTTGCGGCCAGGGAAAATAAATCTGTACGAATTGCTCTCAGGATCAATCCGTTGATTGATGCACACACTCATCAGTACATAACCACCGGTATTGAGGAAAGCAAATTCGGAATACATACATGGGAACTTGATGAAGTCCTGAGAAGATTAAGTGAAATGAGGAATGTTTATCTGTCTGGTATGCATTTTCACATTGGTTCGCAGATAACCAGGATGTCAGTATTTCAGAGCCTCTGTACACACATCAATGAGTTGCAGGACTGGTTTATTTCACGCAATGTCGATTTGAAAGTGATCAACGTGGGAGGCGGTCTGGGAATTGATTATGAGAATCCTGATAAATACCCCGGATTTGAGGAATACTTTACATTGCTCAATGATTTCATTGATCTGAGGCCAGGACAGGAGATTCATCTTGAACCGGGCAGATCTGTAGTTGGACAATGCGGATCGCTAATTTCAAAAGTGCTGTTCATCAAGAATGGCAGCAATACAATGTTCGCCATCATTGATGCAGGGATGACTGATTTTATTCGTCCTGCTCTTTACCAGGCACATCATAAAATAGAAAATCTAACGTCGGAAGGAAATATTTACAGATATGACGTTGTCGGGCCGGTCTGCGAATCGGCTGACACATTCGCAAAATTCATTGAGCTCCCCGAAACGCGCAGAGGAGATATCATTGCCATCCGATCAGCCGGAGCGTACGGTGAAGTAATGGCCTCACGGTATAATATGAGGGATCTGCCGGGGGCGGTGTTCTCGGATGAAAT
>CAZLCF010000381.1:0-2486 GCA_964557905.1 uncultured Rikenellaceae bacterium
ACCGGGACTGCTTCTGTTACTGTATCTGCTACAGTCACAGGCTTGACAGCTGAAACGAATTATCATTTCCGGATTAAAGCAATTAATACCGCAGGGACTGTTTATGGTGAGGATATGACTTTTAAGACAAGAAACGCTACAATATCTGATGCTGACGGGAATGTTTATAATACTATAACAATAGGTACTCAGCTATGGATGGCTGAAAACCTTAAAACCACGAAATACCGGGATGGTACAAGTATCCCGAATGTGACAGGTACTGCTGAGTGGCTCGCTTTGACAGGTGGCGCATATTGCGATTACAATAATTCTCCCTCAAATTATGACACATACGGAAGGCTCTATAACTGGTATATCGTTATCAATGGCCATTATTTATGTCCTGATGGATGGCGCGTGCCGACGGAAGAAGACTGGACAACTCTTATCCTTTACCTGGGAGGAGAAAGTGTTACCGGCGGTAAATTGAAAGAAGCAGGTACAACACACTGGTCAAGTCCCAATACCGGGGCTACCGATGAAAGTGGTTTAACTGCCCTTCCGGGTGGTTACCGTGAATCAAATGGTTCATATTATAATATTATAACTTCCGGTTACTGGTGGAGCTCAGGGGCTTATGATGGGATCAACAGCTATTATCGTGGTTTATCCTATGACAACAGCAGCATCAATACAAACAATAAACCTAAACTTAACGGTCTTTCTATCCGTTGCATCAAAGGTGAGGACCAGGTATTGCCGCTTGTTACAACAGGTGTTATTTCAGCAGTAACATCAGCCACAGCAGGCTCAGGAGGATATGTTACATCTGATGGAGGAATGGCAGTAACTGCAGGTGTATGCTGGAGCACCAATCCGAATCCAACAATTACTGATGACCATACAATTGATGGCAATGCTGAGGGCAGCTTTACAGCCAATATTACTGGTTTATTATCAAATACAACTTATTATGTGAAGGCATATGCAACAAACGGTATTGGTACAGCCTATGGAGATGAAATTAGTTTTACCACTTTGGCAGTAGTATCGACATCTGCAATATCAAATATTACCGCAACCACTGCCTCGGGTGGCGGTTCTGTTACTGCCGATGGCACTGAAAACATTACTGCAAGGGGTGTCTGCTGGAGTACCAACGAAAATCCTACAACTTCAAATAACAAGACTATTGATGGTTCCGGTACAGGCGACTTTACCAGCAACCTTTCCAGCTTATCAGACAATACATTATATTATGTGAGGGCTTACGCAACAAACACTGGGGGCACTGCTTACGGTAACCAGGTAAATTTTACCACTGACCCGGCAACTGTCACTGACATCGATGGTAATATTTATAATGTGATCCGTATCGGAACACAGTTGTGGACTAAAGAAAACCTTAAGACAACAAAATTCAATGATAATGTTTCGATTCCTTTAGTCACAGACAATACAGCATGGAGCAACCTTATTACGTCAGGTTATTGTTGGTATAATAATGATGGATCAACTTTTAAGGATACATATGGTGCTCTATATAATTGGTGGTCAATAAATACAGGTAAACTTTGCCCTTCTGGTTGGCACGTCCCTCTTGATGGTGATTGGGGAATATTAATAAGTCTCTTAGGTGGTTCAAGTATTGCAGGAGGTAAGTTAAAAGAAACAGGTACAACACATTGGGATAGTCCAAACACAGGAGCTACAAACGAATCAGGCTTTACAGCTCTTCCCGGAGGTGAACGTGTTGATGATGGTAGTTATACGGCTTTGAGGTATTGGGGTGAATTGTGGTCATCTACTTATTTATCAGGTGAAAATGGCTCTAACGTAAGTCTATCTTACGCTTCCAGTGATCTTTATAATGCTACCAATATCAAGAAGTACGGGTATTCAATACGTTGCATAAGGGATTATTAATGTTTAAGTGGAAATGATACCATAAGAGAATAATTTAATGAAAATCTATAAGTCAATTATACTCTTTCTTTTTGCAGCCTTTATGTTGCCGACCTCCTGCGAGCCCGATAAGAAGATGATGGTAACAACAGGAGAGGCATCAAACATACTTATTACAACTGCAGATGTATCCGGAGAGATAATCGATATCGGCGAAGGTATTACCCAGCACGGACATTGCTATGGTAAAACACCAGGACCGACTACATCAGGGACAAAAACAGAATTAGGCACTAAAACGGCTGCAGGTGTTTTTACAAGTAACCTTACAGGACTGGAAACCAAGACAAAATATTATGCCAGAGCCTACTGCAGCAAAGGCAAAGACACTGAATACGGGAGTGAAATAGATTTTACAACTAAATCAGCAGATCCTCCAGAAGTGACAACTGAAATTGTAACAAATGTTACAAAAACAACTGCAGTATGCGGCGGTAATATAACAAGCGAAGGTGGAACTCCTGTTTCAGCACGCGGCGTCTGCTGGAATACTTCATCCGGACCTACTACTGCAAACAGCAAAACAATAGACGGCACAG
>CAZLCF010000382.1:0-2466 GCA_964557905.1 uncultured Rikenellaceae bacterium
ACGATTCCACTCACCTTTGCACTGTCATTCCGAGCGTTAGCGAGGAATCTCCCTCTCCCTTAGCTGTACTTTATTGCTTTCATTCCATCCTTACCAGTTCTCCTTGCCTGAACTGAAACCTTACTACCTCCCAGCAGGAGGGACAATTGAAGAGAGGTGTATTGCGTGAATGTTCAGGAACTTCGGCAGTAATCATGCCATCTTTTATACTTATAATTCTCATATCTGAATCCAGAGATTTTACCAGTTTTAATTTGCCATCCGTATTAATAATGATCAAGTGTTCGGTAGTAACCTCATAGTTTCCCTGGAAAGGGAATAATGATACTATTGCATCATTTGTTGAGTCCGAATCAATATGACCGATAAATATTTTTAAGGGATCAATTACATATATTTTCTGCTCATTTCCGATTGTGGTAATCCCATCCTTCGATACCGTTCTTTTCGCATCCGTTAAATTGCCGAATGCATAGTTTTCAGCAATTGCCAGAACTTTTTTCCTGATCTTTTTTTCATCTGCAGAATCTTGCTTTTGAGTGCAGGCAGCAAACAATACCGGAAAAATTAACAGAAAGAAATACTTTCTCACTTCATAATATTTTGACATAATTCAAATGTAAAAACAAAAAAGAGATTTTAAAAAATGTAGTTTGGTATCAGGGCAGAAAATTTAAAACATTATTAATACTCCTTTGAATTTTTGTAAATTTCGGGAATGAAAAAAGCAAAATTCCCGGATAATGTTATCCTGGCTGACGGAAGCTTCCCTGAACATGAAATTCCGCTCAGCTGTCTTAAAAAGGCTTCACGAATAATCTGTTGTGACGGTGCCGCCGGATCCCTTATCAAATTCGGACTTGAACCTTTCGCTATTGTGGGAGACTGTGATTCGATTAACTCGGAGATTTTCGATAAATACAACAACAGGATATTTAAAGACACTGACCAGGAGACCAATGATCTGACAAAGGCAGTCAGATGGTGCTCGGAAAGAAGTTACAAGGATATTGTGATTCTTGGTGCAACAGGTAAAAGAGAAGATCATACCGTCGGCAACATATCACTTCTTGCTGAATATGTACAGTTCATGAATGTGAAAATGATCACCGATACCGGAATTTTTTATCCTGTTCTTAAAAGCGGCAGATTTGAATCCTCAAGTGGTCAGCAGGTTTCAATATTTTCGATTAATCCAGATACTGAAATTACTTCCTCAGGCTTACGCTATCCACTGAGCAACAGAAAATTAAAGAACTGGTGGGAGGCTACACTGAATGAAGCTATAGGGGATCAGTTTGAATTGAAGTTCAAGGGAGGAGCGGTTATCGTTTTTATGGAATTTAAATAAAAAGTCCTGCAGGTCTTGCCAGTCTTGCATGTCATTTAACCCGAAAGGACCTGTACGACCTGCACGACCTGCATGACTTGCATGACAATCTTACCGCCCGGCTTCTTCTTTTACCAGGGTTATCAGCTGCACCCTGCTTCTTACATTCGTCTTGATGTAGATCCTGTGAGTGTGATCCTTTACAGTCTGCAGGCTGATAAATAATTTATCTGCTATCTCTTTGTTACTGAGTCCGTTGCAAATTTCCCGCACAATATCCGTTTCACGAGGCGACACATCAAATTTTCTGCAGAATTCCTCAAATGACAGCTCCCTGCCTGGTTCCTCGTTAAAAGCAGACATCAGTGTACCGTATGTGAAATAGACCGGGAGAAATGCATTGCCGGCGAAGAATGCCAGTATAAAGAGGAGGGCTATATATATAGATATAGTATATAAGAAAAGAGGAATGCATTGTAAGAGCATTGCCAAGAATATCCCTGCAGCAATTATCCTCCGGTCGTACGCGTGAATAAATGATCTTCCCTTCTTCGGAAAGATGATCAGTGACGAAGCAACAGATGAATAGAAAAAATTCATACTGATAAAATAATACCTTATCAGGACCTCAGGCTTTATTGATTTTTCTTTTGCAATTAAATAGCCTAAAGCAATTATTATTGCGAAATTGACAAGAAGGAACCATAAGGGGTGCCAGTTATTATATTTTCTTCCTGAAATTTCGCCTGAGAACCTGATAAGCATAAGCCACGCAAAAACCAGGAAGGGAAATCCGAGAAGAAGGGAGATATTGGTAAAGCGTTCAATCAGATTTGAATCAATATAGGGGGAGAGAAAAGCTTTTATGATCACCTGTCCCCAGATTCCATAAAACCCGAATGTAAAGATGAAAACCAGGAAATACAGAAGAAATGAGAAAATTTCTGTCCTGTACCTGCTCCTCAGCCGTGATACAAGAACCACGCTTCCGGCAGACAGTGCCACCGATAAGATAAAAACCAGCCAAACCAGGTATTTCAGCATAATAATATAAAGGTATTCAGATTATTTCGGATTTCGGATTGTCGATTCCGGATTTTTTACCTATTTTCAATCTGTAATCCGCAATCCGCAAT
>CAZLCF010000383.1:0-2465 GCA_964557905.1 uncultured Rikenellaceae bacterium
ACTGCAGTACAAAGAGCGCCACTTTGCGATAGGAAGCCTATATTACCCTGCTCGGGCATTTTACGTGCAAATGAAGCATTAAGGCTAATAAGCGGATCGGTGTTGATTATGCCAAGGCAGTTAGGGCCTATTATAGACATGTCGTATTTTTCAGCGATCTGTTTGAGTTGTTTTTCCCGCTCCAGTCCTTTTTCCCCGACTTCTTTAAAACCGGCTGAAATAATAACCACACCTTTTATTCCTTTCTGTCCGCATTGTTCCAGTGCCATGTGGCAAACCGCGCTCGGAAAAACAATAATGGCCAGATCAATAGGGTCAGTAATATCCAGCACATACTTATATGCCTTAACCGAACATATTGATTTTTCACCCGGACTAACCGGGAAAACAATACCTGTAAACTCAGTTTTCAGTATATTGAATAAAATATCATAGGGAACTGTGCCCTTTGCGTTGTTGGTACCAACGACAGCAATTGATTTGGGATTAAATATCTTAACAAGATTCTGCTTATGGATTTCTGCTCTTATAGACATTGGATTCTTGTTAATATCGGAATTGGCAATTCAAAATATCGGCTTAAGAAAGAAAGACCTTTCAGAAAAAAACAAATAGCAGGATCAAGTGAGGTAAGTGCTTATAAAGTCGACAGCTTCCGAAACTGTTTGAACTTCCAGGGATTTTTCTTCATCCATCTCAATGTTGAATTCTTCCTGAAAGCCGGCAACCAGCCGTACACTTTGTAAAGATGATGCCCCTAAATCGAAAGAGAAATTTGCATTATCCGATATTTCGGATTCATCAATCTCAAGCACTTTGGCTATTACTTTTTTTACCCTGCTTTTAATTTCTTCCCTGTCCATGTTAATCATTTTATAAATTCTTATATTTTAAACAATCAGAATTCAAACAAATTACCTGTGAAATTAATAATCTTAAATGTAGGTTTTTTTTAACGTATTTATTCATAAGTGACTACTATAAATCTAATATAATTTGGAAAAACCAGTTACCTTGACCATACTTGGCCGATCAGATTACAGTCAACATACATGGCTAAATAAAAAGCAGTTTACTCAGACTTTTGATAGTCAATTTGATCCGGACAACAATAGTAAGGAGTACTTGCTTTTCCAATATAGAAATATAAGATAATAATCCGTTTAGTTACTTCAGAATTTTGCACATATTTTTATAAATATCTTGTCTCTCCGGATCAGAAAAGGAAATACTGCCGTTCTGCCAGGCCTGAACAGCCTCAGCAGGTTTTCCCAGAGCGATCAGTGTCTTACCTTTCCAGAACCATGCTTCTGCTTCTTCGGTCCGGGATGATCTGCCTACGCCAAGATTATCCGGGAAGGTTAAGGCTGCTTCGAAATGAGTCAAAGCATCTTTATATTTCTTCTGGTTAAATAGCTCTATTCCTTTCCTGATATGCGACTGATTAAAGATATCCCAGGTTATACTGGATCCTTCCCAGTTGACAAAGTATGGAGTTGACATCAGAAGTTTGATGGATTCTTCATACCGTGCTTCATCAAGGTAGGCCTGAGCTAAATCAATAATAATATCTGACCGGCGTATGCCTTTAAACGACATATTTTCGAGCAGGGAAATCGCCTCAGGTCTTTTGCCATCATCAATAAGCACTCCCGCAAGATCCCTGTAAAGGGTCTGATCATATGGTTTTGCCTTGATGGCATTTCGAAAGCACAATTCAGACCGGGCATAATCATTCCCGATCACCCGATAGTACCAGCCCAGATTTCGCCATGGTATACTCATGGCCGGATTCAGTTGCACCGATTTATTCCAGTTACCGGCAGCCTCATCCAGCCTTCCGAAATTTCCATACAGATTTCCCAGCTGATAAAAGGCAAGCGCATCGTTGGGATTTTGCTTAACCGCATATTCCAGGACTTCCATAGATTCAGGTCTTGAAGCCAGAATAAAGTCGTTATAATTATTTGATGCTCTCGAAAGATAATCAAAAGACTTTGTTAAATCTCCCAGCTGGGAATACAGGTAAGCAAGATGATACTGTATAAGATAGTTCCGCTTATTCTCATCCAGGCCTTTTATGCAGGAGTTTTCAAGAATCCAGGCTGCTTCTTTAATAAGACCTGTTTCGGAGAAGGTTATGCTTGTTTCCAGCATTTCAAAATCATATTCCCCGACAAACCTCCTGGTGTCTGATGCAAACCCTGTTGAATCATCCAGAATAATTGCTTCCAAAGCCCTGGTTGTCAGTTCAGTGGGACAAGTGCTGATACGTGTCCTGGTTAATTCCAGGGCTTTTTCTTTTTGACCGCTTGCGTAAAGGGCAATAAGGTAATGATGAAGCGCCGATGCGTTATTCTGGTTCGCGAGGCTTGCTTTCTTAAAAGCTGAAAGGGCTTCCGGATAGTTTCTTTGCAGCATGAAGCCCCGGCCGGCAAGATCAAAGCCAATAGACTCGGTGCCAA
>CAZLCF010000384.1:0-2456 GCA_964557905.1 uncultured Rikenellaceae bacterium
CTGAATATCTTAATTTAAGCAGTGATTTTGATGATCAGTTTGCATGGGAAAATGATAGTTCCGGATTTGGTTTTTTAGCAATCAGTGGTTTATACAGAAGACCCGAAGGAATAGCTACTTTCCCGGACGGAGGAAGGGTTAAATACGAATATTACAATGCAGTACTTTACAATTACAACATAACAGATAATAAGCTTAACAGAGTAGTTGATTTCAAAGATCTGTTACCACTGTACAAAAAGGCGCAGCTTTTGAATATACAGCTGGTGTTTACCGATTCATTGTTGTACTACAGGCTGAGTAAACCATATGATATTGACATCAGTACCACATTAAAAAGGTCTCAGACCAGTGAAGATTCATTAAAAGTATTTGCTCTTGTAGAAAAAGCAAGTAAAGCTTATGCTTATAATATCAATATAAATGAAATAACAGAAGTTGATTCTGCAATCTTTAATTCTGTAATGAGGCAGAAAAAAGTTGATAAAAATCTTCGCCAACTTGCTATGGAGTATTTAAGTAAGCTTTCGTATGCATATTTTGGGATAATATTACAGGATATCTATCCACAGTCGAAAGAAACATATATGAAGTATATTGTCTATAGGGAAGGTAACACCCAAACAAGGAATGCTATCTTTGAGCAAATCATTCCCGGATTCACTAAAAAGGAGATCGGGAGAATGCTTAAAGATATGGATACTTATAAGGCTGAAATTGATAAAAAATCTAAATCGTCGCTTAAATACAAAGACAAATTAAATGCTGAAAATTATGATAAATACTATGAACCGGTTCGTAAAAGGCTTTGGGAATTTCTGTAAACTTATCATTTGTTTTTTGATTCTTTTTGAATTTTTGTTGACTCAGAATATCAAGGCACAACAAAATGAAGAGTGGCAGAAGATTTTTCTCTTAGACAAGCGCCCGTTTAATCCATACGTTGATTATGTATCGGATGATATCAAAGATTTTTATAATCCTGCTGAGGAAAAAGCTTATCCATCAACAAATTTATTTGATGGCTATTTGAAAACCTGCTGGGTATCCGGCTCTTCAAAGACAAATAAGAATGCGGTGCTTTATATCCGTTTGCCTGACAGCATCGAACTTGATAAAATAATACTTAATATTTTCCCCGGATATGGCAAGAGCAAAAGTCTGTATTATGCAAATGCACGACCTAAACAAATTAGCTTATCCTTATTTGCAGCCTTTTATCCTGAAGGATTTAGCACTGAGGTGGGCAGTTCATACATTATAAAAAAATATCCGTTAAATAGAAAAATTGAACTTACTGACACTTTTGGCGTACAATCTTTTCCACTGAACTTTGACAACAAAATATTGCTTGAGTTTCGAAAAGAAGCATTGGTACAGGCTCATAACTTTACCGATCCTGATTTTAAAAGTTTTGCAGAAACCATGGATTCCATATCTTTTTCTCCTTCTTTTATCATAAAAATAGAAATCACGGAGTCTTATCATGGTTCCAAATATGATGATATATGTATTTCCGAGCTATTTTTTAACGATAGATTTATTACACCATACCCCGATAGATATCCTGGAATATCGAATGTCTATATTAAAGATGATAATACTTTACTTGCGGATTTTGCAGATAAAAAGGGAGTAGTTATTTATAAGGATACTTCTTCTGTTTTTACTTATGTAGATTGGCCAGAAAATAAAAATTGGGCTGTTTTGTTTCATGCTAAAAACGATGCAGTAGTAGAAGGTTCTCGTGTTGAGGAGCTTTACTCATTGATAGATCTGAAAAACAGAGAAGTAGTCGATTCAAAATTTGAAAAATATACAGGCCATTCCACAATGTTCATAATATTAGAGGTAGACGATGAAGGAAGGGTTTACATAAAAGAAGAAAAATACAATATTGAATTGAGGTAAATACTACTGCGAATAAAAAAAATCGGGCATGCAGCAACGGCGCAATGGAGCAAAGAGCATAATGCAAAGCGCACAGCACCCAGGAATGATGAGGAGAGTGGAAGATTGAGGAGAGAATTGATGAAATTCTTCAAAGCGGAACCGGAAGATACTTTCAGTTCAATTTTTGCTTTCTGTTTATTTTTGCTAGGACTCCTGACTCTGAGTACAAATTGAAGCTTCTAAAATGTTAAATTTTACAATCCTTCCTTTATAACCGATAACATGGACAAGTCGCAATGAAAACGAAATATATTTTACTATAATACCAGATTGGGCATAAGATAAAATTAGCACAAATGCTAACTCGGATAATAAAGTAAATAAGCTTGTTCCGGATGAAGAACGCTCAGCAACATGCCACCACTGCAAACCGGCTCCTTCGCTAAAATGATCCACCGGATCATTTTTAAACGCTCGGCCCTATTGCCGGGCCGTCAGACTGTCTAAAAACTTGCTTTTCTTTAAGTCTAACCTGAGTTTTGTATCTTAACTATATGAAATTC
>CAZLCF010000385.1:0-2438 GCA_964557905.1 uncultured Rikenellaceae bacterium
TTTTCTGTTAAGCGTTGACTGTGCATAAAGAGATATCAGGACTGCTTCAAGTTCCCTGATGTTGTTTGAGATATTGACTGCCAGGAACTCAAAGATCTCCTCCGGCAGCTCAATGCCATCATTATAGGCTTTCTTCTTTAATATGGCAAGACGGGTTTCATAATCAGGGCGCTGCAGGTCAGCCTGAAGCCCCCATTTAAACCTCGAAAGAAGCCTTTGTTCCAAACCCTGGAGATCAACAGGCGGCTTGTCGCAGGTGAGGATCAGTTGTTTTCCCGACTGATGCAGATGATTGAAAATATGAAAGAAAGTATCCTGCGTCTTTTCCTTTCCTGCAAATTCATGGACATCGTCAAGGATGAGGACATCTATCATCTGGTAGAAATGAAGGAAATCGTTCTTGTTGTTGTTTCTCACAGACTCTACAAACTGGGTCTGGAATTTATTTGCATTAACATACAGGACGGTCTTATCGGGATGTTTTTCCTTTACCAGGATCCCTATTGCCTGCCCAAGGTGTGTCTTGCCCAGACCTGAATCGCCGTATATCATCAGTGGATTGAAAGCTGTTCCTCCCGGGTTATTGCCGACTGCAATACCAGCTGATCTTGCCAGCCTGTTACATTCACCTTCAACGTAATTGTTGAAATTATAGTCGGGATTCAGCTTCGGATCAAAATGGACTTTCTTAATACCGGGTATTACAAACGGATTCTTGATCGAAGGCTGGGTCACATCAAAGGGTACCTGGACAGGCCTATTATGCAGGTCTGTCTTGTTCCTGGACGGATACCTGACAGTATATGGCTTTCCATCTGAATATATAGCGTTTTCCATCACGACGTTGTATTCAAGCTTTGCATCGGTACCGATCTCCCTCCTGAGTGTCTTCCTTAGAATGTCAATATACTGCTCCTCCAGGTACTCGTAAAAAAACGGGCTTGGAACCTGAATGGTCAGTACATTGTTTTCCAGTTTCAACGGGATGATCGGTTCAAACCAGGTTTTAAAGCTGACAGATGGAATAATATCCCTGATTATTTGCAAACAGTTATTCCATACGTCATGATGTGTTTTGTTCATTTAAGGATTGTCGTTAAAATTTCAGGGTCGATACAAGCAATTTCAGATAGCAATATTTGTAAAAAAAAATCTGAAAAAAAAAATTTTTTCACTTGATTATTTCAAAAAAAGTATATGTTTTTAAACATCAACAACTTATATAAAGATTTATTTTATGATTAGATAAATATTTCATTATCAATAAATTATAAATAATAAATTCAGTTAATCAGTGTATTACAATTCGTTATAAGATGTTACTCAAAATTCAACAAAGAGGATTTAAAAGTGGGACAATTTTGATGTCAATTCATTTTTCTTTTTCAAGATCAAGATACACTGAATTTTATAAATAAAGAACTAAATCGGAATTTATTTTTTTCCGAAGACAGAAAAATGAACATACCGTTTTGGATTCTCTTTCAGATCCTTTAAAAGTAGATTCAGGCTCTCGAGACTCGAGGAAAGATTCGCGTAAAGTGTATCGTTTGTCAGAAACTGACCTGCACTGCCCTTACCTTCATTCAGATTTTCCAAAAGCAGGGAAGCTTTCTCAAGGCTTGCTTTCAGATTAACCACCGAATTGTAAATGTCAGCTGAAGCAAGGGTATCAGTAATTGATTCGAGGTTGCGGATAGTGCTGCTCATTCTCGCAGAATTATCGGAAAGCATCTGTGAGAACCTGGTTATGTTGTCAAGAGTTGTTTTTAGTTCCTTCTCCTTCGCTCCCAGAATATTATCGATGCTTTCTGTCGTGCTGTTCAGGTTGTCAACTGATCCGTTAAGATTGTTCTTGAATTCCGGACTCATTATTTCATCTATTGAAATAATAACGGAATCAAGAACATCCAGCAGATCAACGATCCTTTGCTTTACAGGGAAAAGTTCTGTTTCTATTGTAGTCAATAACGATTCAGTCAGTCTTCCGGGGATAGTATCACCATAAGAATAAGTTCCGGGTCCGCTGCCAAAGAGAAACTGTACTTTCATTCCGGCAATGATTGATACGGGCACTATTTCAGCAACTGTGTTTACAGGGAGTCTGAAGTCTTTGCCTACCGAAAAGGTAACAAGAAGCCTCCCGCTGATCTCATCCAGGAAATCTATTGACTGGACAATGCCAACCTTATATCCGTTTATTTCAACGGGACTGGATTCTACCAGGCCGCCTATTTCATCATATACGCAATAATAGTACGCCGTTCTCTTGAAAAAGTCTTTTCCTTTAAGAAAATTATACAGCCAGACGAACACAACAATAGTCAACAATGCAACTGCACCAACCTTAACTTCATGCGAGATCTTCATTACTTATAACAGTTTTATTTTTTTCTTTTTTGTTCCAATGCCTGCTGTAAAGGTAATATTTTGTTGTC
>CAZLCF010000386.1:0-2409 GCA_964557905.1 uncultured Rikenellaceae bacterium
ATAAAGAACATGTTTGTCCCTGAAACGGATTCTTCATACAAGATACTCGAAATTGATCCATCAGCTTCAAATGAGGAGGTTAAAAAAGCGTACAGGAGAATGGCAATGAAATATCACCCGGATAAAGTCAGTCATCTTGGTGAAGAATTCAAAAAAACAGCAGACGAGAAATTCAAGAAGGTTAATGAAGCCTATGAAAGGATAAAAAAAGAGAGAAATATTGTGTGAATCTCAATAAAAATTGTCTTTTAAATCAATCATTCAGATACAAGAATTAAATTTACATACAAAATAATTACTATGGTTTTAAAAGATATTATGGCGATTTCAGGTCAACCAGGGCTTTTCAAATTCATTGCCCAGGGCAAAAATGCAATAATCGTTGAGCATTTGGAGTCGAAAAGGAGAGGCAGTGCATTCAACACAGCCAGGGTAAGTTCGCTCGAGGAGATCACTGTATTTACCGAAAAGGAAGATATGCCCCTCGGGAAAATCTTTGATCTTATATTTGAAAAAGAGAAGGGAGGCCCTGCAATTGATTATAAGAGCGACCCCGATAAGCTTAAATCCTACCTTGAGGAGCTTGTCCCTGAATATAAAAAGGATAAAGTGTATAACAGCGATATCAGGAAGATACTGCAATGGTACAACATCCTTCAAAAGCTGAACCTCCTGGTAAAGGAAGAACCAGAAACGAAGGAAAAGGCTGAACAGGAAAAAGAAGCCAAAACGAAGAAAAAGGAGAAGCCGGCAAAAAAAGCTGAAAAGAAAAAGGAACCGGGAGCCGGAAAGAAAAAGAGTGCCGAGGGGAAAGAAACTCCGGGCGGAAAGAAGAAATCCCCAAAATCAAAGACAAAGTAATAACTACCGATCTGTTATGAATTTTGGCGGTGCCGAAATTGTTTATGATTATGCCCGGTCAGGGATAATAATCATTCCCGTACCATACGATGAAACAAGCACCTGGATGAGAGGTTCCGACAAGGGCCCCGATGCAATAATGGAAGCCTCTGTCAACCTGGAATTCTATGATATTGAAACTGCCACCGAAGTACATAAAAAGGGTATCCATACAACAGATCCGGTTTTGGAAAAGAGATCCCCGGAAGCTCTGGTTAATGCTGTTCATACTAAAATATTGCATCTCTTGCAGGAAAATAAATTTCCGGTAATCGCAGGAGGGAATCATACTGTCAGCATCGGATCAGTAAAGGCATTTTCTGAATGCCATCCGGATCTTTCAGTGCTTCAGCTTGATGCACATTCTGACCTAAGGCAGGAATATGAAGGATCACGATTCAACCATGCCTGTTCTATGGCACGTATAAGGGAACTGGCCCCGGTTGTGCAGGTGGGAATCCGCAGTGTATCTGCTGAAGAGCTGCCTTTTATTGATAAAGAAAGGATCTTCTATGCACATGAGCTTTATTATGATAAGAAATTGTACCTGAAAGCGATAGATAGGCTCACTGAAAATGTTTATATCACAATTGATCTTGATGTCTTCGATCCGTCAATAATGCCTTCGACGGGCACACCTGAACCTGGCGGACCCGATTATTTTGAGCTGATGCATTTCCTCAGGGATGTCTCAAAAAAGAAAAATATCGTTGGCTTTGATGTAGTTGAATTATGTCCGTCACCGGTAAATAAAACGCCCGATTTTATTGCTGCGAAGATTATTTATCAGCTGTTGAGCTATATATTTGCTTAATCCTCCTTCTTCGCTTCCTCCCAGATGACATTCATCTCATCAAGACTCATATCATGAAGTGAAATGCCTTTTGTAAGAGTTTCTTTTTCAAGATAATTGAACCGTTTGATGAATTTCCGGTTGGTTTTTTCCAGAGCTGCCTCAGGATCAATGCCATACAGCCGTGATGCATTGATAATGGAAAACATGACATCACCCAGTTCTGATTCTATTTTTTCTGTGTCCCGGTCCCTGATCTCGTTCTTAAGCTCGTTGATCTCCTCCAGCATTTTATCCCAGATCTGCTCCGGTTTTTCCCAGTCAAATCCGACACCTCTTACCTTTTCCTGAATCCTGTTTGCCTTCAATATTGCAGGCATTGAGGACGGAACCCCCGACAAAACAGGTTTGTAGCCATTATTCTCCCTGATCTTGAGCTTTTCCCAGTTTTCTTCAACCTCAGAGGGACCGGATACTTTTACATCACCGAATACATGAGGGTGCCTGTAGATTAGTTTTTCATTTATTCCTTTCAGAACATCAGTCATTGTGAAAGTACCTTTTTCCGATCCTATCTTTGCATAAAAAACAAGATGCAGCATGATATCTCCAAGCTCATTTTTTATTCCATCATCGTTATTTGAGAAAACTGCGTCGGCAAGTTCATAAGTCTCTTCAATTGTCAGCTTCCTCAGGCTTTCAAAGGTCTGTTTCAT
>CAZLCF010000387.1:0-2402 GCA_964557905.1 uncultured Rikenellaceae bacterium
GCAAGGGCTTCAACAAGCAGAACTCCCGGCATTACAGGTTCATCGGGAAAATGGCCCTGGAAGAACGATTCATTGAAGGTGACATTTTTAATTCCCACCACTGAATTTTCATCCAGCGAAATTATTTTATCGATCAGAAGGAAAGGGGCTCTGTGTGGAAGGCGTTTTTTAATTTCTTCGAGGTTATATACGGGAGGCTGGGAAGGATCATAAACAGGGATGTTGAGTTTAGAAAGAGTTTTCTTCATCTCCTGCCTTATGATCTTGGCAAGCTGCGTATTGGCGTAATGGCCCGGGCGTGTTGCAACAACCTTGCCTTTTATCGGATGGCCGACAAGTGCGAGGTCGCCCATTATGTCAAGCAGTTTGTGCCTCGCAGGCTCATTGGGATATGTGAGCTCTGTATTATTAAGTATCCCGGCCGTATGCTTATTTATTCCCGGTCTGTTAAAAAGCTTTGCAATGCGGTCAATTTCAGATTGTTCAACTTCTTTCTCCAGGATAACAACTGCATTATCGAGATCTCCGCCTTTAATAAGTCCCATATTATGCAGTGGTTCAAGCTCATGGAAAAAGACAAATGTCCGGCTTTTGCATATTTCCTTTTCGAAATCCTTTATTGAATCCAGAATGGCATACTGGTTGCCAAGGATCTTCGAGTTATAATCGATAAGAACATTGATGCTCAGGTGGTCGTCGGGATAAACTATCAGGTCAACGCCATGCTCTTCATCAGAGAATACCAGCTTTTGCTTGACCACAAAATAATTCCTGTCTTCTTTAAGGTCAGCAAAGCCAGCTTCCTTAAAAGCCTCAACAAACTTCCATGCCGCTCCTCCCATTATCGGCGCTTCCGGTCCGTTAAGTTCAATCAGGGCATTATCGACCTGCATACCGTGCAACGCGGCAAGGGCATGTTCAATTGTGGCAACCGAAGCATTATTCTGAACCAGAGTTGTTCCCCTTGATGTATCCGCTACATTATCAGCAAGAGCTTCAATGATCGGTTTGCCGGGAAGATCCACCCTGCAGAACTTATATCCGTGATTCGCCGGTGCCGGCTTGAATGTTATTGTCGCATTAACTCCTGAATGCAATCCCTTACCATTGAGACTGATCTCCTTCGCAAGTGTCCTTTGTTTTTCGCCCATCATTAACGAAAATGAATTTAGTTTCGGGTACAAAAAAACTAAAAAAAAACAGAACAAGCTAAAAAAACTGCTTATAACTGCATTAATTCCAATTATTTTCCATTAGACCGGTATCTAAACTTTCTTTTTTTTAAGTGATTTGACCTCCTTTTCAAGGTTCTCCACTTTTGTTTTAAGTTCAGGTAAATTTTTAAAAATCACTGAAGATTTTAAGAAGTTTCTGTGTTCTATTGCAGGAGACCCGATCAGAACAGAATTTTCTTTCCTTATATCTCCGGGGATACCTGCCTGCGCGCCGATTTTTGCTCCATCGGCAATTTTCAGATGACCTGCAAAGCCGACCTGTCCGCCAATCATACAGTTTTTACCGATTTTAGTTGATCCTGAAATTCCGGATAGCGCAGCCATAACTGTGTTTTCACCCACATCAACATTATGCCCGACCTGTATAAGATTATCCAACTTCACTCCCTTCCGGATAACGGTTGAACCCATTGTGGCACGGTCAATTGCCACATTAGCCCCTATCTCCACATGATCTTCAATAACTACATTCCCGATCTGCGGGATTTTCATGAATTCTGTTTCAGACTGCGGTGCAAATCCGAATCCGTCGCTCCCGATCACTGTTCCTGCATGGATAGTACAGCTTTCCCCAAGAACACATTCATGGTATATTTTAACCCCTGAATAAAGAATACAGCCATTGCCTATCTTGGCTCCGTCACCTATATAAACATGGGGATATAATGAGCAATTGTCGCCCACAACAGATTTCTCACCAATATAAGCATATGCTCCTATATAAACATCTGTTCCTATTTTGGCTGTCGGTTCTATAACAGCCGTGGGATGAATGCCTTTCTTCCTTGGCCTGGCCTGATCAACAAGCTGAAGAAGAGATGCAAACGATTCATAGGCATTATCAACCCTGATCAGGGTGGCGCTGACTTTTGCTGTCGGTACAAGGCTTTTGTTAACCAGTACAACAGATGATTTGGTGGTATATAAGTAATGCTCGTATTTCGGATTGGCAAGAAATGAGAGAGCTCCTTTATGACCTTCCTCAATTTTAGCTACGGTATTGACAATGGTATCAGGATCTCCCTCTATTTCACCTTTCAGAAATCCGGCTATTGTTGCTGCTGTAAATTCCATAATAAATATAATTAGTTATCTGCACTCTTTTGGATAGCAAAGAAAATATTTGGTAATCCTCTCCGAAATGAACCTGTGATCGAACATATCCGA
>CAZLCF010000388.1:0-2393 GCA_964557905.1 uncultured Rikenellaceae bacterium
TAGTTCGATTTTATTAAGACCTCCCTTGTCTCCGGCTGTCCCTGCCCAGATATTATTTCCTTTACCGTTATAAAGACATACTATTGTATTGCTCGACAGTCCGTTATTTTCGTTAATCGTAATAAACTTGTTCCCGTTATAAACAGATATGCCCGCATCGGTGCCAAACCATAACCTTTCCTGATCATCTTCAATAATGCTCCGGACAACATCTCCAGCCAGTCCTTTCAACTGATTGATTACATGGAAGTTTTTACCGTCAAACTTGCATACACCACTTCCTTCAGTGCTAAACCAGAGGTATCCCCTTGAATCCTGAAATATAGAAAATATTGTAGCCTGAGGCAATCCGTTCTCCAGCGTAAAATATTCAAAATTGAGCTGCTGTGAAAAAATGGGTGAAGCGGCAAAACAGGTAAAAAAAGTTAAACAGACTTTTAACAGAGTGGTTCTTCCCAATGAAATCAGTCTGTTCATATAAATTACTTTTTCAGGAAGATAAACTGGCCACCTTCGTCTCCTGCATTTTTAATTGCATTGAACTGCGGTGACTGATCGGAGTTATTAATTACAGGAATTTTAATATTATCAAACAGCTGACTCGCATCATAAAATTTTTTCTCATTGCTGTCCAGTGCTTTTAAAAGATAGTATGCAAATACTGAATGTCCCTCTTTACCTCCGTCCAGGACCGGCTCAACGCCTCCTGACGTAAGCGCCTTTCTTGAACTTATGTTATTTACTTTTGCATAATATTTCTCTGATTCTTCAAAGGGTATTGATACTGTACTTCCGCGGAAAATATCACCGCTGAAGCAGGCATCCGAGATCAGCAATGTGTGCTTTGATTTTATGCCTCCAAGGAAAGTCTGTATGTCGGAATTGGATATGTAATATGAAGTTGAAGTAGCGACAGCATCAACCGGTACCCAATATCCCTTATTCAGAGCCTGGTTGAATTCACCATGGCCTGAATAGTAAATCAGCAGATTATCAGTAGGTTGTACATTTTGTACAAGCCACTCGAGTTCTTTAATGATATTGAGCCTTGTGGCCTGGTCGTTATATAATTCCTTCAGATAATCCAGTTTATATTTGTTTTTTAAAATCTGACTGATAGCCTTAGCATCGCTTACTGCATTCTTTAATGGACTCCACTGACCAGAATAATTATCAATACCAATAACCAGGGCATAGTAATTGCCAAATTGAAGGTCTGTCCCGGAATATGCTACGCCCAGTCCTTTTAACACATCGCCACGGTATTGTTTGTCTGCCTGATTCTGAGGCTGGCCGCCTGTCTGGTCCTGTGCATATAAATTCTGTGATTTCTGATAGGCTATGGATGCCTGGATATCTAGTCCGCTCAGGTTCCATATCCTGATCTTGCCGTCGTACCCGCCGGTAATAAGCTTCGATCCGTCCTCTGTGAACTTTAATTCAGCAAGTCCGGCTTCATGTGCATCAGGGATCTCCTTTGTTATTCCTTTAGCTGACAGATTTATAATGCTCAGGCTTCCGTCCTCTCCTCCGGCAGCAATATATTTATCGTCAGGGCTGAATTCAACAGAAATTATATCATGACCGGTTTCCGGGAGATCAGATTCCTTCATGTAACTTTGAGTATTCCAGATCTCTATGGTTCTTTTGCCAGTAACGATTACTGCTATATCCTGATTGTAGCTGACGTTTATTGCCCTTATGGATTTTGAACCGGGGTTTATGGTTCTAATCATATTAAAATTATTACCGTCCCATATCTTGACCTCCGTACTGCTGGCTGTAATAAGCCTCGTCCCCTGTGGGTTGTAAAAAACCTTTTTAACTTCACTGTTATGCCCTATGTAATTGGCAAGCACCTTCCCTGACTGGTCCCAGACAATTATTTTGCCGTCTGTTGCTCCGCCTGCAATATTATTGTTTGACGGGTTGAAAGCCAGGGTCTGAATATCGGCTGTATTGCCCTTCAGCATCAGGAGCGGTTTCTTTGTATCAGTTGCCCAAACAATAATTTTTCCGCTGAAGCTTGAGGTGATGAATTTTTTCCCGTCGCTGCTGAAAATAACAGCCGGATAACCTTCGGTATCAGAGAATGACTTTATTTTCTGGCCGACACCTCCATCCCACAGATGTGACCGGTTATCTATTCCTCCGGATAATACTAAAGATCCGGTGGCGTCGGCATCAAGTGAAATGACCTTGCTTACATGAGCGTTGTCAATATCTTGTAATAACACCTGGCCTGATAAAAGGCCGCTGGTAACTATTATACAAATCAGTAAAAAAAGCCGTTTCATATTTTTATATCATTGAATATAAAGGAACAAAATTAAGTTTTATCATTTTAAAAGTATTATCTCAACCCGGCGGTTCTTGCTTCTTCCTTCTGCAGT
>CAZLCF010000389.1:0-2389 GCA_964557905.1 uncultured Rikenellaceae bacterium
ACACAAATCATCAGTGTTGGCGGTTCGAAAAGGAACAATGCAACAGCCTTTGTCTTCGAAGGCAAAGCTTATGTTGTATGCGGTGAAAATAACCAGTCATACATTACCGACTTCTGGCAGTATGATCCGCAAAGCGGGACATGGAATGAGATGAGAGCAATTTCCGATGAGAGTGACGACGACTATGATGATGACTATAACATTGCCCGTAAAAATGCACTGGCTTTGATCATTGGAGACCGCGTGTTCCTCGCTTGTGGTGAAAGCGGATCGCTCCGCTCGGATACATGGGAATACTACCCTGACCTTGACCTCTGGGAAGAGACAACAGCTTTTGAGGGTACAACACGCACTGCCGCCGTAACAATAAATACATCTACCCGCGCTTTTGTGCTCACCGGACGAAGCAGCACATACCGTTTTGATGATATGTGGGAGTTTCTTCCGGATGCTGAATATGATGAGGGTTATTAAATAAAAAATACCTTACGGAAGCGTTATTGTTCAGTATCGCAGCTTTGTTGCTTTTTGTTATCTTTTTCACCGACAGGGACAGTATCAGGTTGAAGACATTCAGGACGGAATGTGGATGGGGATACACAATTTCAATTCATGGTAAGGTTATTATTCATCAGCCTTTTATCCCCTCCGTTGGAGGCAATATACCCTTTGATACCAGAAAAGAGGCACGAAGGGCTGGAAGAATTGTTCTCAAGAGGCTTATCGTTAAAAATGAATCATCACTCACCCTTGATGATCTGAACAAAGCCGAAATAAAAAAATAGGGCATCCCAGTCTGGGCTTATGTTGCTGACCAGACCTAACTTAACCAGCAGTCCCGGGCTTTTTTTCTTAAAACGACTCTTACTTGATATCAGGTTTTTCGATTATGTTCTTAACAATTGTATCCTTCAAATCAAACTACCTGAAGTTTATTGCAGAACGTGGTGATGGTTTTTTTATAATTCTCACCATATTTCACCTGCACTTTTATATCGTTCAAGATAAGATTTGTTAGGGTAATTTGTCTTATAACTGTAATACCGTTGAACTATCACAAATCTAATAACTATTACAATTATGAATAAGTTAAGACAACCCTGTAATGTTTCTTGTTCAAGAAGGATATCTTCGATGGAACTTACACTCCGGGTACGAAATACACTAGTTTTATAATTAATAGTATCACTACAAAGATATCCGGGTATTAATGATTTTAAAAAATGAGGAATAAAGATTTTCAAATATTAATTCATATAATTTATTGTTGAATGAGATCATTTATAATTTTTATTTTATTAGTACTATGTACAAGTCTTTTTGCACAAAAGGACAATAATTATTATTGTCATTGGCGAGATAGTAAGGTTGCCAATATTAAGGCATTATCTCAAGATTTTAAATTTTCTGAGAAGGGAAAGTTTTATTATTATCTTTCTAATGACAAAGACAATATCTATATCGATTTAAGGATTTTCGATAACAGTGTTCAAAGTCAGATACTCCACTCTGGTCTGACCATATGGGTCAACATGGATGGAAAGAAAGCCAGAAAGATCGGAGTAAAGTATCCGGTCAGAAACAAGCATTCTGAGAATTCTTACTTGCAGAATATGCAAGCTATGCAAAGCTCCCAAAATAAACCCTATAATCAGAACCGGCTGGATCCTCAGAACAGGCAGAACATGGCTGAAAATGGAGCATTCCTTTCAGCAAACACAGAGATGAACATGCCTCCTGCAAATACAATTGAACTTATTGGATTATCTGAATCGGGATCAATGCTGATATCTTCATTTGAAACAAATAATTTCATAGGTTCTGTCAGATTTGAAAAGGATGATAATATGTGGTACGAAGTAGTGATGCCAATATCAAAACTGCCGTCACTAACTCATGTAGATAAAAATGGAGTTTACTCATTTATTTTAGGATTTGAATATACCGGAGTCAGTTCTTTTTTTCCTGGCGGCGGTCCCGGTGGTGGACCTGGTGGTGGTTCAATGGGTGGAGGAATGCGAGGTGGTGGCAGCCCCGGTGGCGGAGGACCGGGTGGATCTTCTGGTGGAGTTATGGACTTATCTCCAGGTTCAAGTTCAAACACCAGAGTAATCTTTTGGCTAATAAATATTTGTCTCGCAGTAGAGAAATAGTCATTTTTTGTAAAAACTATATTCTAACTTATACTTAAACTAAATTATCAATGAAACGTGAAAACAGAATTATGTATTATATCATATTATCTGTTTTGATAATGACCTCTTTGGCATCATGTCTTAAAAGTACCAGAGAACTTGAACAGGAAGAAGCCGCTAAAATTCAGCAATACCTGATTGATAATTCTTCTCTTAATTTTGATCTTAAAGCAAGTGGATTATATTACCTCGAA
>CAZLCF010000390.1:0-2385 GCA_964557905.1 uncultured Rikenellaceae bacterium
CCAGTCCGGCTTTTGAAATTTCCTCTGCCATATGACCGCCATCGAAGGTGATTTCATACTGTACAAGCGGAAGCTCATTCTGCTCTATACCCCATATATTAATGCCATTCCCCAGTGTTGATGTCCATACCTGCGGTAAAGTAATGGTCGGATCAGGACCAAGGGGTGGTTTCACTGAACGGTCGATTTTTGTGGGTGTCTTTACAATTGGCTCTTCAGCAACAGCAGCAGCTTTTACTTCAGCAGCTTTTGTTACATCTTCTTCAACAATACCCGCATTAACAGAGCCTTCTGCAATCAGGTTAACTTCACCTTTGGGAACAAAGCTTGTCTGAACAAAGTTTTTGCCTTTTATGTATTTCTCATATACATTCTTAATATCATCCATCGTAACTGCCTGAATTGCTGCGAGATCCTTTTTATAGTATTCAGGATCACCCGTGTACATGGTATATTCCGCGAACTGAAAGGCTTTGCCCTGTACGCTGGCGAAGGAATTATAAAAACGGGTTTCATACTGGGCTTTGATCTTTATAAGGTCATTCTCAGTAAAGCCATCTGTTTCAAATTTTGCAAATCCTTCAAAGATTGCCTTTTCAACGTCAGTAAGGTTGACCCCCGGATTAGCAGGAACCATAATCGAAAATGTTCCGGCAAGCTCGCTGGAACCATTTCTGGCCATAATCCGTGAAGTAAGCTTTTTGTCCTTGACAAGCACTACATAAAGAGGAGCTTTTTTCGTGTTTGCCAGTAACTCTCCCAGGAAATTAAGAGCATATGAATCCTTTGAATATCGTTCAGCGGAAGGAAATACCATTGTCAGCTGTGGAGTTTTTGCGAAATTATCTTCATGGTAGAGCTTAATTGTTGAAGCAAGTGCAGCAGGCATTGGAGCTCTTTTTTCCACAGGTTCACTGGCTGGAATTTCTCCGAAATATTTTTCGATCAATGCTTTTACCTCTTCTTTGTTGATATCACCTGATACAGTCAGTGTGGCATTGTTGGGTGAATAAAATCTCTTATGGAATGCCCTGACATCCTCAACTGAAGCATTTGCAAGGTCTTCCATAAGCCCTATGACGGTCCAGCTGTATGGATGACCTGACGGGTAAATATTTTTTGCGATTAATTCCTGATTGAATCCGTATGGTGCATTATCAACACTCTGCCGCTTTTCATTCTGAACAACATTCTGCTGATTTGCAAGTGCTGGTCTTGTGACGGTATTTTCCAGATATCCCATCCTGTCAGATTCCAGCCACAGTGCCATCTCAAGTGCATTCTTCGGGATCACCTCATAGTAGTTGGTTCTGTCCTGGTTTGTGCTTCCATTCAGAGTACCGCCTGCTCCCTGTATTAATTTGAAAAGCTGGTCTTCACCAACATTCTCAGATTTTTGGAACATCATATGTTCAAAGAGATGTGCAAAACCGGTCTTACCTGTCGATTCACGGCTTGACCCGACATGGTAATAAACAGCAACAGCTGTTATTGGATCAGATTTATCCTCATTAAAGACTACTGTCAGTCCATTTGGAAGCGTGTATTTCTCAAAAGGAATTGACAGGCCTGTCTCTTTACTTTCCTTGCAGGAGAAAAGAGCTGCCATAAGCAGAATAACAAAAAGAAAAAATAATTTTTTCATATAAACGATTTTAAGGTTTACAACGATTTTTGAGAGTTCCAATATAATAAAAATAAAACACCCCGATACTTCGGCCGGGGCTTTTTTGTTGAGCGGGAGACGGGACTCGAACCCGCGACCCTAACCTTGGCAAGGTTATGCTCTACCAACTGAGCTACTCCCGCAAATTCACGGGCAAAAATAGGATTTTTTTTTAAATCCGCAATCCGCAATCCGCAATCAATTTCGTATTGGTCCCCAATCCTGTAGTTCGTCGTTTTCAATATATAACCAGGTATTCTTGAAGATCCATTCTTCCTTGATAACATTTCCACTGATGACCCGGTTGATCTTCTTCGGATTTCCCCAGCTGTCTCTGATCATTTCTGACGGCATTCCTTTCCATATCTTCCCTGCAGTCAGCTTGGCGGCCATGTTTGAGCCGTATTTGCCTTCGAGATATGTAAACCTGCTTACCTTCTGCTCCTGTACAGGCTGTTCTTCCTGAACAGGTTCCTGGACAACTGGCTCTGTTTCAACCTCTTTTGGGATTGTTGCTACAGGCGCAGGAGTCTCATTAATAACTGCATGGCGTTTAAATATGAAGCCTTCATATTCCTCAAAAATAACCTGATAATAGGTGCTGTCAGAATCAAGTATTTCAACTTCGGATCCCGATGGCAACACCATTATAACCGTTGTGAGATCATCCTTTGCGCCAAAAAGCCGGCTTGCCGATTTAAGTGTGGCAGTAACTTTAA
>CAZLCF010000391.1:0-2382 GCA_964557905.1 uncultured Rikenellaceae bacterium
TTTGTATATTTGAAAAAACATCCACCATGGCAAATCCTGTATCATGGGCGCTGAAACAAGTTAAGAGGATAAATGATGCCATATGGCATACTCCGCTTTCCGAATTATCAAAGAGAAAGACATTTCTGATTAAGCAATTACGGATCCTTTTCATTGCTGGCCGCAGTTCATTGAAGGATAAAGTTGAATTGCGGGCATCGGCCCTTACATTTTATACGCTTCTGTCTGTTATTCCTGTCATTGCAATTGCATTGGCGATCGCCAAAGGCTTCGGTCTTGATCAGAACCTGGAGTCCATGATAACTGATTCAAAGAATTTTCAGTCATACAGCGAAATTCTTACTCCGCTGCTTGAAAGGGCAAGGCTGACAGTACAGGAGACAAGTGGTGGTTATATTGCCGGAGTAGGAGTAATTATCCTTTTCTGGTCTGTGATTTCCTTGTTAGGCCAGATCGAAAACTCATTCAATCATATTTGGCAGATCGCTTCTGCGAGGCCCTGGTACAGAAAATTCACAGATTATCTTACAATTATGCTTATTGCCCCGGTACTTCTCATTCTGTCAAGTGGTATAACAGTATTTATAAGTACCAGTTTGCCCGTATTCATGTCGAAGGCACCCATTCTGGCTTTTTTTAAGCCGGTGATAAGTTTTCTGATCAAGTTTGCGCCATATTTACTGACATGGCTGATACTTACCCTGTTATTTATAGTAATGCCAAATGCCAAGGTTAAATTCATGCCAGCCCTAATATCAGGCATTATTGCCGGTACATTTCTGAAGATTTTACAATGGGTATATCTGGATCTTCAGTTCGGGATCACAAAACTAAGTGCTATCTATGGAGGTTTAGCAGCAGTACCCCTGTTTATTATTTTCTTACAGACCAGCTGGATATTAGTATTGCTTGGAGCTGAGCTTTCCTTTGCCAATCAGAATATCTCCCGTTATGAGTTTGAATCTGAAGCGCTGAATGTGAGCCACTTTCATAAACGTGCCTTGATCGTATTAATAATGAATATGATCATCAGGAACTTTGCAATAGGAGAAAAGGCTGTAAGCGCAGAAGATATTGGGAAAACGCTGAAAATCCCTGTCCGGCTTGCCCGTGACATTCTTCAGGATCTCAGTAACGCCAACCTTGTATCAGTTATTTTTGAAGAGGACCATATTGAGAGGCTGTATCAACCTGCTCTTGACATTAATAAGCTTACGGTAAGTTATGTATTATCCCGTCTTGATAAGCGAGGCATTGAACATCAGACAGTGTTAAAAAACAAAGACTACGAAAAGGTAGTCACAATGCTTGAGAAATTTGAAAAGCTGACGTCAAAATCTGATTCCAATATCCTGATCAAGGATCTTTAAAAACAGTTTCCTGTATTTTTCTTTTTGAAACTCTTTTCTTTCTGAACTGTTCCACGAAACTGATAAAATCAGTAAAGGAATTCCATCTGTTAAATAAATAATGGGGAAGGGGAAGAATAATATGCTTTGTAAGCTTTTGCTTTTCCCAGTAACTATTCACATTGCCAGAGGGGAATACGCGGTCATTTTCGCTTGAGATTGCATAATCCCATCTGAAACCCGGCTCTGTTTGTTCCATTATTCTGTTGTAAAGCCACCTAAGTTCATCATGAAGCGATTTGATTGTTCTGTGTGGTATCCTGTCAGCATTCATCCTGTAGGTCTTCCTGTCGCCGAACATCCTCAAATAGAACTTATACATATTCTTTTCAGTGATATTATTCAGTGTCCCTTCAAATATTTTCAGGGGTATCCCGTAATTATCATCGGCGGGTATAGGAGTTCCGTTGACGGCAATGGTCACATCAGGCTTTATTCCTGTTTTTGAAGATAGATATTCCGTGGCCCAGACTCCAAGAGACCATCCTATCAGAGTGATTTTCTTATATACCTTCATTTCCGGAAGAACCAGGGCTTCATCGGCGGAATAGTTATAAAAGAGGATAAAATCAAAATCATCATTGCATAATGGAGTAAAAACATTTTCATCAGAACCCCAGCCTCCGTAAACAACAACAAGCTGATCGTTTTTCTCCATTCGCCTGATATAAGTCTTCATGGCCTCGTCTCAGTATATAAAAATCAGATTTCCCAATCTACCAGAAACAAAGATAATGTATTTAATTTACTCAGAAACGGTATATATGGCAGGGCAGACTAGATGAGAGGTATAAAAAAATAAGAGGAGGAAGGGTGGTTGTGAAAATCAGGGAGCGGGCTTTATTTATGAGATAATTCCCGTGTCTACTGTCTGATAAAAGGATGGAACCACGGAAAGCTGGCGCTATTCCTCAGGTTCCAGATGTGAAAGTCAATGTCTGCAATACAATCCTGTTGATTTTCACTCCCAACC
>CAZLCF010000392.1:0-2381 GCA_964557905.1 uncultured Rikenellaceae bacterium
TGAATCCAAAATCAAACAATTATTTATATCCTTCGGTTAGCGGAAGCTTCCTGTTCTCACAGGCTTTAAAGAGTATCATGCCTTCCTGGTTTGATTACGGCAAGCTCCGTTTATCTTATGCTGAGGTAGGAGGTGATACCAATCCGTATGAAAGCACACTTTATTATTCTTTGAATACCAATGCATTCGATGGAACTTATGCATGGGGCGGGATTTCCGGCACAACTGTTCCGAACCCAAACCTCAAACCTCTGAAGGTGAAAGAGGCTGAAGCAGGTCTGGAATTGATTTTCCTGAACCGAAGGATCAGCCTTGATGTCGCAGGATATAACAAGAATACTGTTGACGAGATCCTGGATGTTAGTATTTCAAATTCGTCAGGCTTTAACTCGACTAAAGTGAATGTCGGCAAACTCAGGAACAGAGGTATTGAAGCCTTGCTTACGCTTGTTCCTGTACGTACCCGGGATTTCAGCTGGGAAACTGCTTTCAACTACAGCTATAATATAAGTAAAGTGCTGGAACTAGCCGAAGGACAGACAATTTTTAGTGTAAGTAGTGGTCAGATGTGGTTGGGTTCATCTTCGATTGCGCACGAAGTCGGTATGCCGTTAGGATCTCTCAGAGGGAATGATTTCCTGCGTAACGATAAAGGACAAATTCTTACATCCGGCGGACAGTTCAGAGTTGATCCGACGGTGAAAACTTTTGGAAGTATTATACCGAAACACGTCGGAGGCTGGCTGAACACTTTTACATATAAGATGTTCCGAGTCTTTACACAGATCGACTTTAAAGCAGGCCATAAGCTGCTATCACAGTCCAATTACAACTTTATGCGCGCAGGTTATGATAAGGAAACATTGGCTGGTCGCGAAGGTGGTGTAGTATTTGACGGAGTAGTCGATGTTGATGGCGATCCGTTAACAAGTGAAGACGACATTCCTAACACTACCGCTGTTCCTGCACAGGTATTCTATACCAACTATGCAACAGTGAAGCCTTACACTCCGTTTATTTATGACGCAAGCTTCATTAAATGGCGTACTCTGACTGTAAGCGCTGACCTTACCAAGTTTGTCGGTAGCCGGATTATCAAAGGTCTTACTGTCAATGCTACGATAAATAATGTTCTGGTTCTGTTGAAACACGTTGATAACCTTGACCCGGAATGCATATCAAATGTTAGTGATTCCAACGGGGGAATAGAACAAATGGGGCCGCCCACAACCCGTAGCTATGGATTAACATTAAACATCAAATTTTAACCTTAATTCAATTTACCATGAAAACAAAATATGTTAATATCATGAAAACGAAATATGTGGCTGCGGCTCTTTTTGCTATCCTGGTAAGCACGGCAGGTTGTGATAAGGATTTCGAGGAACTAAATAAGAATCCGCTGCTTCCTACCGAACTTAACCCTGTCTATGAGCTGGTCTCAGCCGAGGCAATGTACTCAGACCAGGTACATTATAATTCTGAACTGGTTCAGCAGGTTCAACTAATCATCGGCGGGCAGGAAGCAGGCGGAAATATGAACCTCCGCAACGATAATTTCATGAACGACATGTGGGATGATACCTATGGAACTATCAAAACACTGAATGACATTCTTAATACTCTTGAAGGCAATACTGACAGGTCTAACCTTTACAACATGGTCAGGATCCTGAAGGCATTCCAAATAATGCGTCTTGTAGATACTTATGGCGATGTGCCTTATACTGAGGCAGGTTGGGGTATTGAAGGTATTTTCCTTCCGAAGTATGACAACCAGGAGGAGATATATGCCGACATTGAAAATGAATTGATTGACGCTACGGATGCACTTGATCCCAGCAAGAGAATAGAGACCGGGGAAATGTACTTCAAAGGAGATATTGCAAAGTGGAAGAAATTCGGTAATTCCCTGTTGCTTCGTCTGGGCATGAGATATTCTAAAGTTAATACTGCAAAAGCTACATCAATTGTTCAGACTGCAACTGATGCTACCAGAGGAGGTGTGATTACCACAAACGCCGATAATGTGTATATCCCGTACAATGCATCACAGAACAACCCTGGAAGTTCATTTCTTCTTGCCGGCACCAAGCATAACTGGCATGCAGGCAGGCCATTTGTCGATTTCCTGTATACTAACAAAGATCCTCGTATGAAGTACATTGTTTGCCGCTATTCCAACCCGAGCGATGCTGCAGGAGGTACGATAGACACTGTCGGTGCAAACCAGATAGGGTGTCCTTATGGATATGACGAATCGACTATTTCAACAGATCCGCTTTACCCGGGAGCAATTGCCACCAGTGTATATAAATATTCACAGCTCAACAGGCAGAGATGTCTCAGGATTGATGCATGGCATTATCTTGTTACTGCTG
>CAZLCF010000393.1:0-2373 GCA_964557905.1 uncultured Rikenellaceae bacterium
TTATCATGAAGATAATGAAATGTGCATCTGTGCTGAAATTCTCAGGGGATTAAAGAGACCCGATGAATGCACTCTTTTCGCAGATATATGCATACCTGAGAATCCGGTTGGAGCCTGCATGGTATCCAACGAAGGATCATGCAATACATGGTACAAATACAAACGGGACAGATGAATGATCATATTTCCCTGAATCAAGGCAGTGGCGGCAAGCAGACACATGAGCTGATCAGGAATGTGTTTGTCAGGAAATTTGGTATGACTGAACCTCTTACCGACTCTGCTATCCTGAAAGAACCGGGTAAAACTCTCGTGTTTACAACAGATTCCTATGTTGTTGACCCTTTGTTTTTCCCTGGCGGCAACATTGGCAAGCTTTCCGTATGCGGAACTGTGAATGACCTGGCTGTATCCGGAGCAATACCAAAGTACATTGCATGTTCGTTCATAATTGAAGAAGGCTTCCCTCTGAATGACCTTATTACAATCGCCGGTTCGATGGCTGAAGAAGCTTCAAATGCTGGCGTGAAGATCGTCGCAGGTGATACAAAAGTAGTGGGGAAAGGGAAATGCGACAAGCTTTTCATTACCACTTCGGGAACCGGGATCCTTGATAATAAGCGGGAACATATAAGTACCGGCATTCGTATCAGGACAGGGGATAAGCTTATCATTAACGGTTCACTCGGGAACCATTCCATTGCCGTAATGGGTGCCCGAAACAAGCTCAGTTTCAATACACCAATTGAATCGGATTGCGCATCACTGAACCATCTGATTGCAGGGGTGCTGCAGAAAAGCAACGAGGTGCGTTTTATTCGCGACCTTACAAGAGGAGGTCTTGCGGGTATCCTGAATGAGCTTGCAGAAATGATCGGGGCAGGTATTTCTGTAGATGAACCTTCAGTCCCGGTTGATGAGCCCGTCAAAGGAGTTTGCGAAATGCTGGGATTTGACCCGTTATACCTGGCAAATGAAGGTAAGATACTGATCGTTGCCGGAAAAGGCTCGGAGACAGAAATACTTGATATATTAAGATCTGATCCTCTTGGAAAAGATTCAGCAATAATAGGTGAAGTAATTGCTGATAAAAGGAAAATGGTAATTTTAAATACATTTGCCGGAGGTTCGCGGATACTTGACATGCCTTCCGGCGTTCAGCTTCCGAGGATATGTTAAAGGATAAATTATGCATGAGATTAAGATAGCGGAGGATCTTTCGGCAATTGTGCTTGAAATAGCAAAAAGGGAGAACCTTTCAAGGGTAACCAGTGTGAATATCAGTTTCGGTCAGCTGGTCCAGATCGTTCCAGATATCTTCAGGTTCGCTTTTAGTGAAGCAGTAAGGAGCTCAGTCGCCGGGGGCGCACAGGTGAATATCGAAATATTGCCTGTGAAAATGAAATGTATTGACTGCGGAAACGATTTTCAGGTTATTGATAACAGGTTTGCATGTGATATCTGCGGTTCAACTGACCTCGGAATTATTCAGGGCAAGGAATTATTTATTAAAAGCATAGAAGGAGAGTAGTCATGGAAATAAAGATAATGAAAAACATCCTGGACAGGAACCAGAACAAAGCGAATCAGGTGAGGGATCTGCTCGCAGAGAAAAAGGTGTTGATGGTGAATATAATAAGCTCACCGGGAGCCGGTAAAACAACTTTACTGGAATGTACCTGCGAAGCGCTTGCCTCAGAATTCAGGATAGGCATAATTGAGGGTGATGTTACCACTGACAGGGATGCACAGCGTCTTAAGAAATATAATATTCCGATTGTTGTCATAAATACTGAAGGAGGTTGCCATCTCGATTCTCACAGCATCTCGAAAGTCCTTGATTCATTTGATCTTGACAACCTCGATGTATTATTTGTTGAAAATGTCGGGAACCTTATCTGCCCGTCACAGTTTGACCTTGGAGAAACATTCAAGCTGGCCATGGTAAGTACAACCGAAGGTGATGATAAGCCTGATAAATATCCGATGCTTTTCAGAGAGGCAAAGGCAGTTCTGCTCAATAAAATTGACCTGATCCCCTATACGAATTTTAATTACAATAACTTCGCTTCAGATCTGAGGAAGATAAACGGTAAGATACCTGAGTTCAAAGTATCGTGTACCCTGGGTGATGGTTTGGATAAGTGGTTTGACTGGATTGCAGGTCAGATCAGACTTCAGATCAGAACCTGAAACCTAATTTTACTTCAAGTCTGTTCAGATTCTCTTTATAAGTGACATCTCCGAGGCTATATTCTTTTTCCTGGTAGCTGAAATGAGCATACCTGTATGCAAAGATGAGATTGAGCTCATAATCTTCATATGCCCATGATATACCTGTACCTACCGAGAATGAAGCTCCTGCTTTATAAT
>CAZLCF010000394.1:0-2361 GCA_964557905.1 uncultured Rikenellaceae bacterium
AAGACTGGCTATCAACAGGGTTGATTTATGGTGGGTAACAGTATACGGTCCTGCAAACAGGCTGCATGCTTCACCATGAAATGCTTCGCAATTGGCAAAAAACAATGAATTCTCTGCAGAATATTGTTTGCCTATTTTCACTCCCTGACCTACAAAGCTTTTATCAAGTATTACCCCTCCATCAACTCTTGATCCCGACAAAATGATAAACTTTTTCGCAATGACTCCTTCGCCAATAAATGCTGGCGCTTCACTACAACTTTGGATAGACCCTTCTTCAAGCAAATTGGCTCCCGAAATGGTAGCGTAGCTTCCGACAAATACATTGCGAATCATGATTGAATCATGAATCCTTGCACCTGTTTGTATAAGCCCCCGTTTTGACCGCTTTGATTCATAATATTCACGTATTATGCAAAGTATTTTATCAGTGAAATCTTTGTCGTGGCGATAAAGCACTGTTAAATAGGCGGTTTGAGCAGATAACCTGTCAAAAATTGGCAGTTCTCTTCCCCCTCCTTCATTTAAAACTTCAATTTCAGTTCCATTACCAAAAGTTGACTCTTCATTTACAATTAATGAACCAATATTTGAGATGGCGACATTCCCTTCAATAATATAGTTTGAAAGATTTTTAACTTCTGAAATATAAACATGATCGCCAATTTCACAATTACTTATGAAGCTGTTGTAAACTCCGCATATTCTTGAAATATTTTTTTCCACCTCTATCGTTCCTGAATTAATACCCAGCTTTATTTTACCATCAAACCGGGTATTTATAATATTTTCAGGAGAAAATCCTTCCGCGACTGTAATTCCGGTCCAATTATCAGCAAAACAATTTTGCGAACGAAGTCTGTTTATTTCTTCGTTTGTTAAATGCCTGAAAGCCATATAGTAGAAATCAGAGTTTGATTATTAACTGTATTTATAGGTTATAATTAATAATGACGGTTATCTAAGTTTGAATTTTCGATATCCATGAAATACTTTACGGTTTCAACATGAAGTTCCAGCGTTGCAGGTTCGTCGCAAACAATAATACCTCTCTGGTGCATCTGAAGAATTGAACAGGTCCACATGTGGCTTATTCCTCCCTCAACCACTTCCCTTAAAGCGCGGGCTTTATTAGATCCCGAAATTATAATTATTACTTCTTTAGCATCCATAACTGTTCCGACTCCTACCGTGAGGGCCAGTTTTGGCACTTTAGTTATATCTCCGCCAAAAAACCTTGAATTGGCAACCATAGTATCGTATCTTAAGGTCTTGATTCTTGTCCTCGAAGTGAGTGAAGATCCTGGTTCATTAAAGGCAATATGGCCATCCGGACCAATCCCTCCGAGGAATAAATCAATACCTCCGACAGCTTGAATCTTTTTTTCGTAATCCGTACATTCTTTTTCAAGGTCCTTCGCATTCCCATTTAATATGTTGATGTTTTCTCTTGGGACATCAATATGGTTAAAAAGATTATCGAACATGAAATAATGATAGCTTTCAGTATGATTCTCATCGAGGCCAACATACTCATCCATGTTGAAAGTAATCACATTTTTGAAAGAAATCTCACCAGCCTTATGCCTCTTTATTAATTCCTTGTACACAGGCAAAGGGGAAGATCCTGTAGGCAGTCCCAGCACAAACGACTTTTCCCTGGCAGGTTTAGCTTTTTTTATTTTGTCAATAATATACGAGGAGGTCCAGTTCCCTATCTCGCCCGGGTCTTTTTTAATAATGATCCTCATAACTTTATTTTGTAAATGTTATTGATAATTTGTTTTTATTGGCGTCATTTTGTGGTTGAAGCATGGAGCATAATGCGTGCATCGGCAACATAACAGCCCTTAGTTTCTTCAAGTACGATTAAAGGATTGATATCCAGTTCTTTAATTTGCGGACAGTCAATAGCCAGTTGGCTTAATCTCATAAGGCATTCTCTTATTGCTGCAATATCGCGTGGCACTTTACCCCTGATGCCACCAAGGATTTTATACGATCTTATCTGTTTTATCATAGAATCGGCAATTATCTCATCAATCGGTGCAACCCTGAAACTCACATCATTAAAAACTTCAACATACACTCCTCCAAGTCCAAACATTATGATAGGTCCGAATGACGGATCCCTTTTTACCCCCAGAATTACTTCTTCACCTGATAAAATCATTTTGCTGATTTGTATCCCTTTAATTTTAGCTTCAGGCTTAATCTGCAAAACTTCCTTTATCATTGTAGTATAGGTTTTCCTGGTTTCTTTGCTTGAATTTACATTTAATACAACACCTTTAACATCAGATTTATGTATAATATCATCTGAAATTATTTTCATTACTACAGGAAATCCGATTTTTTGGG
>CAZLCF010000395.1:0-2359 GCA_964557905.1 uncultured Rikenellaceae bacterium
TGACTATCTTACAGTCAGCGCTGCGCTTTTTTACAGATGCTCTTACTTTCATTATTTTAGTGTTTCTTATTTATATCTGAATGTAATTCTCCCTTTTGTCAGATCGTATGGTGACATTTCCACTTTTACTTTATCACCTGGCAAAATCTTAATATAATGCATTCTCATCTTTCCTGAGATATGTGCGGTTATCACGTGCCCGTTCTCAAGTTCAACCCTGAACATTGCATTTGAAAGGGCTTCAATGATAGTGCCGTCCTGCTCAATTGATGGTTGCTTAGCCATACGATTACATTTTATTTAAAACTTTTTCTATAAATCTAAATGTTGTCAATACGTCTGCCTTTCCTTTATTAACTGCAACGGCATATTCAAAATGTGCTGAAGGTTTTCCATCTGCGGTTTTCACTGTCCATCCGTCACTCATCTGGATAGTCTCCTTACTACCCAGGTTGATCATGGGTTCTATACAGATCACCAGCCCCTTTTCCATTTTTGGACCGGTTCCCTGCTTCCCGAAGTTCGGTACCTCAGGAGGTTCATGCAATTTTTTCCCGATTCCATGACCAACAAGTTCGTGGACAACAGAAAATCCTCCGCTTTCGGCCTTGGCCTGGACTGCAGATGATATATCACCCACTCTGTTTCCGCTAACCGCTGCCCTGACGCCTTCTTCGAGCGCTGCCCTGGTATAATCAAGCAGCTTTCTCACTTCCTCCTTTATCTCTCCCACCGCAAAGGTATAAGCGCTGTCGCCATACCATCCGTTAAGGATCACTCCACAGTCAATTGATATAATATCCCCCTCTTTCAGTGAATAATCTGAAGGAATACCGTGAACCACTTCTTCATTGACAGATGTGCAGAGGGTTTTCGGAAAACCACCATATCCCAGGAATGCCGGAATCCCTGAGTTATCGCGGATATATTCTTCGGCTATCCGATCGAGATAAAGAGTGGTAATCCCGGGTTTAATATATCTGGCAATTTCTGCAAGTGTTCTTGACACAAGCAAATTGCTCTCCTTTAACAATCCTACCTCTTCATCAGTCTTAAAATACAACATCAAAGAACGTAATACTTATTTAAATTGATGTAACAGCACCTGATCTTCCCTTGACGCGACCTGATTTCATCAAACCATCATAATGACGCATAAGCAAGTGACTTTCAATCTGTTGCAGGGTATCAAGTATAACCCCGACAAGGATCAGAAGTGATGTCCCACCATAGAATTGTGCAAACTGAGGCGTAACGCGCGCCTGTACCGCAAGAGCAGGAAGGATTGCAATTATCGCCAGGAATATTGAACCCGGTAATGTGATCCTCGACATTATTGTATCAAAGAAATCGACTGTTTTCCTTCCCGGTTTAATACCAGGGATAAACCCTCCGTTCTTCTTCATATCTTCAGCCATCTGCACAGGATTAATTGTTACAGCTGTATAAAAATATGTAAATGCAACAATCAGAATGGCTGTTACCAGGTTATACCAGAATCCATACATATTCGAAAACGCTACCACAAAGCCTGAACCGGATTGTGAGTAACCCGCTATAATAACCGGGAGCATCATAATAGCCTGCGCAAATATTATAGGCATAACTCCCGCAGCATTTACTTTCAACGGGATATATTGACGTACTCCTCCATATTGCTTGTTTCCGACGATTCTTCTGGCATACTGGACGGGGACACGCCGGGTTCCCTGAACCAGCAAGATAGTACCAAGGACAACGACAAACAGTAAAACCACTTCCACGATCAGGGCAATTGCGCCGCCTGCTCCGTTCATTCTTGTTCCTGCTTCGAAAATGAAATTTGCAGGCATTCTTGCAACAATACCGATCATGATAATCAGAGAGATACCGTTACCTATGCCCTTATCTGTGATCTTTTCGCCGAGCCACATTACAAACATAGTACCAGCAGTAAGGATGATCACTGATGAAACGGTAAAAAAGGTTCCTTTTATGATAAATGCCGAATCATACAGCTGTGCATGAAGATTAACCAGATAAGTAGGTGCCTGTAAAATAAGAATAGCAACAGTAAGATATCTTGTATACTGGTTCATTTTCCTTCTTCCGCTCTCACCTTCTTTCTGCAGTTTCTGGAAATACGGAAATACTATTCCCAGCAGCTGAACGACGATGGACGCAGATATATAGGGCATTATACCGAGCGCAAAAATAGAAGCCTGTGAAAAAGCTCCTCCCGAGAACATATCGAGCAATCCCATAATACCTGAAGAAGTCTGGCTTTTTAATCCTGCCAGCTGTGATGGATCAATTCCGGGAAGTGTGACATATTTACCAAGCCTGTACAAGAGGATTATCCCCAAAGTATACAGTAATC
>CAZLCF010000396.1:0-2359 GCA_964557905.1 uncultured Rikenellaceae bacterium
GGCATTTGGAGGTGGGACCAGTTCACCCGGTCAATATGCCATGGCTACCGGACTATCAAATTCCTCTGCAGGATATTACAGTCTGGTAACAGGAAAAGGAAACACAGCCAAATCCATGAACTGCGTTACAATAGGATCATATTGTTCTGATCCCGGCACTGATCCTGATACCTATGTCGCTACCGATCCTCTTTTTATAGCAGGAAATGGTCCTCTGTTTGATAATAAACAAAATGCTCTTATTCTTTATAAAAACGGGGATATGATAATTGCGGGAGCTTTGACTGAATCATCCGATATCCGGTTAAAGAATGTCATTTCTGAACTTGGTTCCGTTCTACCTCAAGTCCTTGAAATTGAACCGATAATATTTGAGTTCAAAGATACTCAGTCATATCCAGCAGGCACCCATATCGGCCTTTCAGCCCAGGAGATCCAGAAGTATTTCCCCGAGCTGGTATTTACTGATCATAAAGGTTACTTGTCTCTTGATTATTCAAGATTAAGTGTTGTATTGCTTAAAGCGATCAAAGAGCAGCAGGAACTGATTGAACAGGAAAAGAAACGAAATGATGACCTGGAAAATCAGATCAGGGATATTAATATTAAACTGGAACAATTGATAGCAAAAAAAACAGGAGAATGATACTCCTGCTTTTCAAATTATTTTATTTATCTCAGCAAAGGAATCTCATTAATCCCATGTGATGTAGTATCAGTATCAATAAGCATATCAGGGAAATAGCATCACCGGTTCCATAGCTGAAAACAAAAGCAGCTTTGGAAATGTTACCATTCAGGTTGATCGTGTAAATCATCTGGTCAATGGTGACTTTTCCTGTTGCTGTACCAACTATCTGGGGACTTTCACCATGAAGAATTGTTTCAAGTTGAGCCATGAAAAAGTCCTCAACCTCGGTATCTGAAGTAGATGTTGTATGTTTTTATTCACCATTGCTTGTTTCAGCAATTTTAACCAGTACAGGAAGAGTATCTCCCGGTAACCAGCCTGCAATTGTAAAGTACCTGATACTATCTGTTTTTGTACCAGAATCATTTAATGTTGTGGCATCTGCCAGTGTATTTCCATCGGCAACGTTGACATAGGGCTGCACATTTTGCAGACCGTCTGTAAAGAGAACTGCAATTTTTCTGAACTTGTTAACAGCATCAGCCTTAAGTTTTGTCTTGGCATTGTATAGTCCTTTCCCTATTGCTGTAGTATATAAAGAACCTCTGCCGTTCATATCTTTCCGGATTGTGCCGGCTGATAAGGGATCAGCATCCCAGGCAGTCACACCTATAAAACCATCCCCGAGGGGAGGATTTGGCTGTCTGACATTCGTGGTAAAATATGTCAGACCGATAGAGTCTTTGTCGTCCTGTCGGAAAAACTCATATAGAATTGTAAAAATATCAACAGATTTCTTCAGTACATTCCAACGTGTTTCTCCGTTGGAAGTATACTGCGCCATACTTCCCGAAATGTTCATAAAAAGGACAGTTTTGACCGGGAGTCTGTCGAAGGGAACTCTGAAAACCTGATTATCAGATTCAGCTCCGCCGTTATAGGTTGCTATGATGTGTAATTCAACCACATCTGTAGCCGAACAATGTATCCTTGATATAATTTTTATTACTCCTGTATCTTTATTTAAATCAAATGTTGTTGTTTGTTTTAATCCGTTACATGAATATAGTCTGTAGGCTGTGTCAAAATCTACAGTTTCTACATTATTTAACTCTTCAATTAAGGGTATTGTGTATTCTACTGTGTCTTGATAATACTGGACCGGGTAAGTGATAATTCCTCCAGAATAGCCCGTTCCTTCAGGGTAGTGGGATGGATTGTTTACATCTCTGCTGATGAACTGGGAATATCCGTTTGCGGAAATCAAAAGCATCAGGGAGAATATTAAGCTCCCAAAGTGGTTACATAGAGCGGATGGGGGTTGTCTGAATGCCATCCATGTTTAGTTTTTAAATTTAAGTTTTTCATGTTTGCAGACATAAGATTTTAGAAATATGGTTAGATAAATGATAATCTCCAGATTTCCCATTCCCGTTTATTGGAGGCAGATAATCCCTCAACTCAGCTTCTGTTCACTTGCTTGCAGACAATAATGACAACAAAAACGATTTAATTTATCAATTTAAGAAAATATTTGAATTTGCAAAGAGATAATGGATTTATTTTCAGCATATTCAGTTTTCGTCAAAAAAACTTGATTTGATTTGAGTTTTAACATATATTGCATTTGCAGTTAATTAACCACTAAACCGTTGAACCATTAAACCTTCTTTTTATGAAAACAAAACTCCTCCTTACCGCACTTTTATCTTTTTCCTTTTATCTTTT
>CAZLCF010000397.1:0-2357 GCA_964557905.1 uncultured Rikenellaceae bacterium
ATTGTCGATTCCGGATTTTTTACCTATTTTCAATCTGTAATCCGCAATCCGCAATTACTACTAAAGTATTGCCATCCATACCAAAGTAGGAAAATAAAAAATCACTACTATAGTATGAAGACCGGCAAAAAAACAGGATTTACATTTGTCTCGTATTGTGAACGCAAGTATTAATTAATAATTTGAAATATGGAAACAAGTAATGAGTACAAATTGATACCGACATTCGGTAACAGTTATGGGACAGGATGGAGAGTAATGACAGATAACTTTATCAGGTTGCTTCTGATAGTTATTATCATGGCTATAGTCACGGGTCCCTCCACAATGGTGAATTTTAAATTCGATCATAATGATCTTCACGGGGCGCCATGGGAATGGTCAAGAAACGTGGACAGTATCGTAAACTGGGCCTCCATAGGTATGTTAGCAGCATTCTTTGGACTTATTGCCCTGTTGTTTACTTTTTTTGTTGTACCTGTATTTCAATACGGGGCAGATATGACCTTTGTCCAGGCCGTAAGGAAAATCAAACCCGATTTTGAACTGCTCATAAGAGGCTTCTGGCAGAATTACCTTCATATTGTCCTGGCAAATCTGCTCGTGTCGGCACTTGTCATACTCGGGTGTTTTGCACTTATCGTCCCGGGAATAATAATCGGCTGCCGGCTTGTTTTTGTCTCATATATCGTGATGGACAAAAAGCTCGATCCCATTGAAGCTGTGGAATTAAGCTGGAAACTCACCCGCGGACATGGCTGGAGAATCTTCGCAATGGGATTTGTCTCCCTGTTCATCCTGTTATTTGGACTTATATTTTTCATAGTCGGCATATTCCCTGCAATAATGTGGGTCTCAAGTTCATTTGCAACTCTTTATCAGTCAGTGCTTAACGAAAAAGAAAAACCAGCAGAACCAGTTCTTGCACAATAACGGCATTCATTTTTCTTTCTTAATATGTTTTCTCCTGCCGGGACTTTTGTCCTGGCAGGTTTTTTTCTTCTAATTGCATAACTTTATAGACTGGCAGAAAATCAGAAAAACATACCGGATGAAAAGGGCTATTTTGATATTAATCCTGATTATTATCTGTTTACCAAATTATTCCCAGGAAATACAAGGTATAATTATTGATGAAAACACAAAACAACCGCTAGCGAATGTCAACGTATTCTTTAACGGGACAACAAGAGGTACCAAAACAGACAGAAACGGAAATTTCAAGCTGATTACCCCTGAAAACCAGAAGCTTCCAATAGCAGTAAGCGCCATTGGGTACAATTCAGTTCTATTAACGGAATACCCGGCAGGTAAAACATTGAAGATACTGTTAGTGCCAAGAATATATGAACTTGACGAAGTTGTTATCATTTCAAAGAGGTCACTTTGGGAAAAGTCAGCCCGGAATGAATATTTAAGTATGTTCAGAAAACAATTCCTGGGGGAAACGGTAAATGCCTATAACTGTAAAATACTGAATGAAAGCGACCTGGTATTTAACTATAATGAAGGAAAGATGCTTTTGACAGCATATACACAAAGACCCCTGATAATAAGAAATAATGCTCTCGGATACCAGATAATCTATTATCTCGATTCTTTTGAATTCTCACAGATACCTTATTCAATGACCTATATCGGATTTTATATTTTAAGGGAAGATTCCACAATGAGAGAGAAAGAACGGATCAGGGCAGAGAACAGGAGGAGACTGGCATTTCTTGGGTCAAGGATGCACCTGGTGCGCTCTCTATGGGAAAATGATCTTGATTCAGCAGGATTCACTATCAAAAATTCAAATAACAAAATAGTCACTTATGACAGCCTTGTTGTTCAGATAGATTCCTCCTCCAAATGCCTGACTAATAAGGGAACCTATAATATATCCTATATATCGAAAATCAGCACCTCCAGTATCGAAATAGTTAATGACACTGTAAATTTTAACAAGCTTGGCTTTTTTGATCCTCTCGGGATCAAATGGATCGGAGATATGGCAAAACAAAGGATAGCGGACCTTCTTCCATTTGATTACATGCTGAAAAAATAAAGCCACTGTATTTGGCTCGCTGTTTGCAAAAAAACTGAAAATTCAGTACCTTTATAGTTTATATTTTTAATAATTTAACACATGAAGACAAGGACAATATTATTATCAATTGTATTAATCTTTGCGATACCGGCATTATCCAGTGCACAGATTGGCAACGTACTCAAGAACAAAGTAGGCAAGGCAATTGGTGCAGGAGTCAAAGTACTTGACAAAGAGGCGGATAAGAAAATTGATTCAGCTGCCACCAAAGAAGCTCAGAAGGCATATGATAAAGCAGAGAAGGACAGAGCTGAACAAGAGGCAG
>CAZLCF010000398.1:0-2355 GCA_964557905.1 uncultured Rikenellaceae bacterium
GATTTTGTCTGCTGGTAAAGAAATGTCTTGTTGGCAGAACCACCTCCCTTTGTAATAAAAAGAAATTCATAGTTATTACCCTCAACCGAATATATATCAATCTGGGCCGGAAGATTTGTGCAGGAATTCTTTTCCTCAAACATTGAATAAGGAACTATCTGTGAATATCTCAGGTTCTTTTCCTGGAATGTTTCAAAGATACCTTTTGAAAGATAGAGTGCATCGTTTGTGCCTGTCCATACTTCTTCACCTTTCTTTCCTATTACAATTACAGTGCCTGTATCCTGGCACCATGGCAGTTCACCTTTGGCAGATATCACAGAGTTGCGCAACATCATGTAAGCCACAAAACGGTCATTATCTGTTGCTTCCGGATCGTTAAGGATCGCTGCTAGCTTTTCCAGGTGTGAGGTCCGCAGGTAAAATGAAAGGTCAGAGACTGCAGTTTTCGCGAGCAGTTCCAGCCCACGGGGATCCATTTTCAGAATTTTTTTGCCATCGGCTTCAATAACTTTTACATAGTCCTTTGTGAGTAACCGGTATTTGGTTGTATCCTTCTCAATCTGAAAAGGTTTTTCATAAATGAATTCTGCCATGATGTTCTGTTATTTAATTAACAATGAATTAGTTAGCGTGAATCTGTTTTGAAATTTGTCTTACACTATCAAATATAATAATAAATGATCTTATAAAAGAATTATATCGTCATGCCCTCACCCCCCTGAATGGGATGCTAATGCACAATCCTTAAGATATTCCTGCTAATGTAAGTAGATTGCTTTGTCGCTTCGCTCCTCGCAATGACATCAATCTATATACAGTATTATGCCAGACAAATACCAAATTTACTGAAAGTATTCAGTCATTGCGAGGAGTCCCGTTTCAGCGGGACGACGAAACAATCTCCTTAAAACTGAATTTGTCTTTTGCTCTGATTCCTTTTGGAGTCATCTCCAGAGTGCAGCATTCCGTTTGTTCATCATGCTGAAAAACAAGAATATAATTATGCTCAAGCGCTTCAGTAAGAACCTGATTTTTTTCTTCAATTGTCTTTAACGATTCAATATCGTAGCTCATATTCCAGATCAAAGGAAGATGCGCAACCGTTGGAATAAGATCCCCGGTATATATCAGTGTTTTCCCGTTATAATTTATCACCGGGATCATGAGTCCGGGAGTATGTCCGTAACAGAATCTTAGCGAGAATCCTTTGAACAGTTCACCTTCTTCATCCACCAGGCTCAACCTGCCGCTTTCTGCAATGGGAAGAATGTTTTCCTCGAGGAAGGCATCTGCTTCCCTCAGGTTATTTTTCGAAGCCCACTCCCACTGTGTCCTGCTTACATGATATACTGCCTCAGGGAAAACAAGTTCAAAACCGGTGCCCTCCGGATTGTTCCTGACACAACCTCCGCAATGGTCGGCATGAAGATGTGTCAGCACTACATCCGTAATATCTTGAGGCTTATACCCTCTTTCCCCCAGACCTTCCGTAAGGCCTTCTCCGTCATGCAGATGAACATGCCTGAAAAATTTTTCATCCTGCTTATCGCCCCAGCCTGTATCGACAAGAATGACATGCCCGTCTGTCTCAACAATGAGCGACCGGAGAGTAAGAACAATAAGGTTGTTTTCATCTGAATGATAAACTCTCGACCAGAGTGCCCTGGGAATTACGCCGAACATTGCACCCCCGTCCACTTTGAAATTGGCAATATTGAAAAGGTGAAGCTTCATCTTATCCCTATTATTAAATGACAATTAACCCGTCCTGATAGTTCTATCGTGATAATATTCCTGCTTTTTTCAGACTGAAGGATGTTTCTTTTTCTTTAATGTCATCTGGTAAGTAATTCTCATCAGGAGCCTTATCATCTGATAAGAGAACCAGCCTCTCAAATTTGAGAACCATGTCCGTCTGCGGTTATATTCCTCAATGGTGATCTGCCGGCAGTCTTCATTGATTATACCATGCAGCAGCTCTTCAAAATGCTGTGCAAATCCTTCATCAAGAATGTCCACATTTATTTCAATACTCGCATAATCGCTCAGGTGGTTCATGTTATAACTTCCAATGGTGCTCCATTTCCCGTCCACCGTGGCCACTTTTGCATGAAGATTTGAAGGAAGATATTCATATATTTTTATTTTGTTCCTGAGTATGAAATCGTAAAGAAAATTTGTTGCCCTTTTGAACATTGGTGCATCCGACTCGGCCGAGAGAACAATGGATATATCGACACCCCTCAGGCTTGCATTTCTTAAAAGCTTTCGTTCATTTCTTCCGGGGAGAAAATAGCTGGCAAAGATTATCATTCTATTCTGCGCTGTTTTCAACGCATAGCGATAGCTTCT
>CAZLCF010000399.1:0-2353 GCA_964557905.1 uncultured Rikenellaceae bacterium
AGGTTGCCCTGATCTGCTCTGCAGTCATGCCTTTCTGTATCTGTTCCCTGAGTGTGGGTCCGGCCGCAAGCGTATCGAAATAAGAGGTGAAGAACTTATCCTTTTCAGGGTAGTTATTATAAGCATCTATCACCCATTTGAGATTAAGTCCGGGAGATGGCACCAGCTTGTCTTTTATTGCATTACGAAGATCTGCTCCATAGCATTTCACTCCCAGGAGGGGCGGGTCTGTTGAAGCGGTAAGGCTTTCCGGCGTAAAACTGAATCCTTTATCCGGGAACAAAGGTGATCCATATACCTGGAAAGGGGAAGGTGTTCCTCGACCCAGGGAAATTCTTGTGCCCTCAAAAAAACATAATGAGGGATAAAGATATACAGATGTCTGGTTTGGCAGATTCGGAGATGGTTTTACAGGGAGTTCATAAAGGGTTTTATGAGTGTAATTTTTACACTTAATAACGATAAGATCACATTTTATGCCATCCTTAAGCCAGCCCTCCCCGTTTATCATCTGAGCATATTCACCAACCGTCATGCCATGGGCAATTGGTACCGGATGCATACCAACAAAAGACCGGTATGCAGTATCTGCTGTACTGCCATCAAAATAAAATCCGTTCGGATTGGGCCTGTCAAGAACTATGAATTTAATATTATTTTCTGCACAAGCCTCCATGACATAATGAAGGGTTGAGATATAGGTATAAAACCTTGCACCGACATCCTGTATATCAAAAATAACGACATCAATCCCCTGAAGATCTTCCGGTGAAGGTTTCCGGCGCACGCCGTAAAGGCTCTTAAGAGGTATTCCCGTTTCAGGATCTTTCCCGTCCTGGATCAGGGCACCATCAGAGGCCAACTCCCGGTATCCATGCTCCGGTGCAAAGATCACTTTTATATCTATCCCTATACTCAGCAGATTATCAACGAGATGTGTTTGCCCAACCATGGAGGCCTGGTTTGCCACAACCGCAACTGACTTGCCTTCAATGAGATGCCTGTACTGATCTATCTGGTTTGCTCCCGGAATTGGAATTTTTTTGGCAGCAGAAATACCGGAAATAAATAATAGTAAAGCTGACAGCACAATGAATAATCTTCTCATCAGGCATTATTTTATGCAGTAAATCTACTAAATTTGATTCCATTTTAGTGATGAATCTGCCATATTTCATAGCACAGCGTCTCATTAAAGGCCGGCGGGAAGGGACATCTTTTTCACGGCCTATAAATGTTATTGCTATAATCGGCATAGCAATGGGTCTGGCTGTTATGATACTTGCCGTTGCCATACTCACGGGTTTTAAACAACAGATCAGGGAGAAGATCGTCGGATTTGGTTCAAATATCCAGATAATGAATTTCGATTCAAATCTCTCCTTCGAAACAGCACCGATACACGAGGGCCAGGAATTTATTGAAAAAATTAAGAAAATACCGGGGATCAGTCATGTACAGGTATTTGCAACAAAAGCAGGGATAATCAGGACAGATGAAGATTTCCAGGGGGTGGTCCTGAAAGGAGTAGGAAGCGATTTTGACTGGAGCTATTTCAGCAGCAATATGACAGATGGTTCAGTCTTCACCGTTACTGATACTGCCCGCACAGATAAGGTGATCATTTCAAAAAAAATTTCCGATGTGCTCCGTCTTAAGACTGGTGATTCTTTCGCAATGCATTTTGTACAGGATCCCCCCCGGATGAGAAAATTCACTGTAAGCGGGATCTATGAGACCAGTCTTGAGGAATTTGACAAGATTTACGTTTTTTGCGATATCGGCCATATAAAGCGACTGAACGGATGGGAAGATGACCAGATCAGTGGATTTGAAATATTCATTAAGGATTTTGACAGGCTCGACGAGATGACTATGGCCGTAAGGGATGCCATCGGTTACCGGCTTGCGGAAGATGAGGAACAATTCAAAGTGACCAACATCAGGATGAAGTATCCCCAGATCTTTGACTGGCTGAATTTCCAGGATGTCAACGTGATTATCATTATTCTCCTGATGCTTGTAGTTGCAGGATTCAATATGATCTCCGGACTGCTCATACTGATCCTTGAAAAAACGAACATGATCGGAATTCTGAAAGCCCTTGGTTCTGATGATATTACGATACGCAGAGTATTTCTTTACCAGGCAGCTTATCTTATCGGCAAGGGATTGCTCTGGGGTAACCTTATCGGTATAGGACTTGCATTTCTGCAGTTAAAAACGGGACTGATCACGCTTGATCCTTCATCCTATTATATCAAGACTGTTCCGGTAAATCTTGAACTTGCTCACATTCTGCTGCTGAATGCAGGTACCATGGCAGCGATACTTTTCATGCTCCTGGTTCCTT
>CAZLCF010000400.1:0-2346 GCA_964557905.1 uncultured Rikenellaceae bacterium
TTAAAGATCGGGACAGTAAAGAGCAGAATATTTTTTACACGTCAGAAACTTATGCTTATGCTTAAGGATTATGATGCGTAATATTGGTTTATCAGGTTTGGTTAGGTTATATTGAAGAGGCGTTGGATGCAACGCCTCTTCAATTTATTTCTTTATTACTCTGAAAATTATCCCTGCCAGCACAAATAACAGGAAAATCCCAGATACTACCCATGCCCATTTGTTGGGGATTTTTGATTCAGCGTACATTTTATATGGCCCTGTCATAAAATAGTCAGATTGAACGGGCCATAACAAAGTTTTGGTTGAATCGATAAATCCATTTGTCCCGATGATCTCTCCGGGCATAACGATCTTTTGAGTATAATGGACAAAATCAATCCAGAGTTGTTCACTCACAATATTTATTGCCGAATCAGCTTCTGTCTGATATTTAAGGGCATTGGCTTCACCTATGAATTCTTTCAGTATCAGGCCGTTAGACCACAGGCTGTCAAATTTCTCACCACCTTTCTTTATGATCCCTATAAATTCATTTTCGCGTGCTTTTAACGCATCAGCAGCCATGTCGCCTTCTGCTTTTCCCTCAGTTAGTGTTGTGAATTCACCTATCCATTCCGAGACAAGACTTTTAATTGTCCAATTTTCGATCTTTTTATCTACAGTATCATTGAAAGCTTTGTATTTCAGGCTGTCGGCACCGTTTATTTTTTCACTGGTGATGTTATCGGGAGAATAAAACCAGGCAAGTTCTTCCTCATTCAGAAAATCCGAAACAGGATAACCGTAAGCCATTGTTTTCTCAATAACTTCGGCAAACCTATACTCCGTATTGAACCACTTGAATTTTTTACTGAATTCAACTCTCCGTGAAGCATCTTTGTTTGAACTGCTATCGGCCAGATAATCTTTATTTATATCATCTGCACTGGCAAAGAATTTCTCAGCACGTTTTACCCATGTTGTATCTCCTTCTTCATTAATTTCGAGTGAATCCCTGACAATCCATGTTGAATCAAAGGGTACCTGGATATTAGAAATTTTAAAATTGTTCTCCCCGTTTTTCATCTCGAGCTTCCTCGTCACTGATCCGTCAGGATGGACAATATCTGTGACAACAGTTTCCGGTTCACCGCATGATGCCATCATGACGATAATTAATGAGACAATAATTTTTAACGGTTTCCTTTTCATGACATTAAAGATTAAATTTTTTCTTATTGCTTTCAGTCAGCTTTTTTTCGATATAATTCATAAGTTCGGGATTTTCCTCAATCAGTTTGATCAGATCCTTGTACTTCTCCTGCAATTCATTGTATGATTTCATCATTTGCTCCATTTGTTTTTCGGAAATAGTCCTGTTACCGGCAGGAAGTTTCTGCCCTGCAAGTCTATAAAACAAATTCGTTCCGAAATCATCTGAATTTTCTGTAACTATTTGATTTCCAATAAATATCGCTTGTCTGTTCAGAGTGTTTATTCGCCTAAGAATCACAGCTTGCTGGTAGGCAAATGCAATTATTAAAAGGACAGATGCAGCAACAAGTCCTATCCTCACCCATCCGACATATACCCAGCCAAACAGAAAATCGAGAAAGCCGGGAGACGGCTCTTCTTTTCGTTCTTTCTGAATAATCCTTTTCATAACCTTTTCTTCTATATCTCCCGGTGACCTTAAAACAGGCTTTGACTTTCTGAGGATATTAAGGATCCTGTCATATTTTGTCTCTTCAGTACTCATATCATATATATTTTATGATCATTTCACCAATCTTCTTCCTGGCATAATGGAGGTTTGACTTGACATTTGCCTTTCTCATTCCTGCAAATACGGAGGCCTCCTCAAGTGTCATCTCTTCAATATCGCAAAGAACAAAAACTACTTTTTGCTTAGGGCTCAGACTATTGGTCAGAAGGTTTATTATCGTGGCTGTCTCTCTGTTTTCCATTTCCGTTGACGACTCTTCTGAGAGGTGGTTTGATATAACAGCCCACATTGTTTCATCTGCCCTATATTCCTTTGTCTTTTTTTTCTTGCGAAGCTCATCGTAACATTTATTAACGACTATTTTGTACAACCATTTTTTAAAACTATCCGCGGATCTGATCTTTCCAATCTTCTGCCACAGGGTAACCATTGTTTCCTGCACCACATCCGCTGCAAGGTCCTCATCGCCAAGCATCCTGAAAGCCACTGAGAAGGCAAACGGTGAGGCTTTTCCTACAAGTTCCCTGAAATTACGGAGGTTCCCTCTCCTGCATTCTTCTATTATCTCATAATCAATCAAAATCCGGTCAGTTTTCTGATAATAAGACGTAATTTTAACAGCAAGGTAAAAAACATAT
>CAZLCF010000401.1:0-2313 GCA_964557905.1 uncultured Rikenellaceae bacterium
ATTTGCTAAAATGTAATTTACAAAATGTAATTTACATTTTGTAAATTGAAGAAATCTGCATGCCGACATAAACGGCTCTGAAAGAGACAGATTTGAATAACCTCCGGTGCAACCGGGGGACAGCGGGGCTACACAAATGCTGGCAGCTCTGAAGGAGCTGAATAAAGTAATAAATAGTTTTTTAATCCCAAATCTCTGCTGAGGTTATGGCTCATTCTTATGGATCTTTTACACAACGTACAGACATATGGTTCCACTTAAATGCAGTCGCGCTTCCGATATCATCAGTAATGCTGGAACTCCAGGATTCGAATCCCCTGTTATGAGATTCATTAGAACCCCAATAAGTACAAGTCCAATAATAACCTCCCTTTTCGAAACCATTGAAATAACAGGTTGCTTCAGGAGCAGGAACCGGTTTTCTTCAATTACAGGAGTATGCTTACCACAGCACAGTGGAATTTACTTAAAGCTGCAGCTCACGAGAATGAGCTGTATGAACCGACAAGCTATGAATTTATATCAAGGCACAATCTGGGCAATCCGGCAACTGTCCTCAGAACTCTTCAGGCATTAATAAGAATGGAACTGATCTATTTTGATTATTCCCCGGAAGGTAAAAAATACTATAAGATAAATGACCTTTTGTTCCGCAGGTGGGTTGAGACTCGGGAGTAACTAATCCAGTGCTTAATTCCGTAGTTACTTAAGCCGTTGAGCCCCCTCGCTTTGCTCGGGGCAAGCTCTTGCGCCGTTGTGCCATTGCACCGTTCTTCATTGTTTCGTTCTAAAGCTTTCCACATTCTGTGAATAAACCTGCGCAGTATTTATAAGAACGTATGCTTTATAATAATATAGTGTATTAGGGGTAAGATCTGTGAACTCCACCTGGAATGTTCCCACAGCCGGAGCGGAGTCATATCCCTTTGTGGTTGAGGGAGAGAATAGCTGGTTTTTCGATATTTCGATCCCATATTCAATTATTTTCATTTTCCCTTGTTTTTCATTGAATTCGGCACCTTTTTTGAGCATAATTCATTGAGAAACACCTCTTTTCTGACGTGGTTGGAAGAATGATTGCTTGTGTATGTTGAACGTTTAAAAACTATGGCTATGAAGAGGATTGAAAACAGGGTTCCGGGATTTGATGAGATCATTTTCGAGAACCGCAACAAGGAATACGGAGCATACGACCTCCGGAAACGCTACAAATCAGTAACAAGCTTCTCTATTTTCGGCGCTGTCGCATTTTGCATAACTCTTGTTTTAGCTGCATTTTCAACAACTGAAGAAGGAACCGCATCAACAGGCTCGCAAATAATCGTTATTGCGACAATGGATGATTATGATCCGGCTCTCGTTCAGAGACAACCTGAAATCAAGCCACTTCCGGAATTAATCAGAGTTTCGCAGAATGTTGCTCCAAAAGTAGTTACTGACACTGCAGGTCTGACCAGTTTTATCCCCATCACAGAGGAGATTAACAGGACAGTAACCGATGGAGATGTGAATGATACAATAATTGCGGTTGAAAATCCTGTTGAGATAATTCCTGCAGAAAGAGAGCCTTTTGTAACTGTTGAAGAGCCTCCTGAATATCCTGGAGGAAACAAAGCCCTTCTTGAATTTATATCAAAGAATCTAGTCTACCCGTCTGAAGCTCTTAATAATAATATCCAGGGTAGGGTCATCCTGAAGTTTGTTGTCAAAGAAGACGGATCTATCGGCAGGATTGAAATCCTGAAAGGTGTTGATCCCCTGCTCAACCAGGAAGCAATCCGTGTTATTGGGATGCTTCCAAAACTTAAGGCCGGCAGGCAGAATGGTGTATCGGTTCCCGTATGGTTTTTGGTTCCGGTGACTTTCCAGGTGATAAATTAAGTATCAATTTAATTTGGTATAAAACAATAGGTTCATTGCATGCTATGCCCCTATTTTATTTCTGCCATTTCATTTATCTCATCAAACAGTGCCTTGAAGCAATTTACGGGTGTATCTGTGCTGTCTTCAGTTCTTCTTCCATAATAACTGTCCAGAAACTGACCGGCCCCCGACCAGACCGTCTGCACCATTCCCATAAAACGCTCCTTCATTTCAGGTGTTGAATGTTCCCTGAATCTGACCATATCCTGCGCCTGTAAAATGGCATTTGAAGGCATCCTCCACGGGCAGGTGACAACGCTCAGCCCTTTCATCGCAAAATATACGGGTGTCTGATCAGGCCTCTCATAGTGCCAGTCGCAGATCATTACATCTTTAGGTATTATGTCAATAGCCCGGTAAGTATTGTTATAGCTTCCTTCCCATTCACCA
>CAZLCF010000402.1:0-2296 GCA_964557905.1 uncultured Rikenellaceae bacterium
CTGACAATTATTGGATTGATTTTAAGAGTCCCGAAAGAAGAAAAAATGATGATAGAACAGTTTGGAGATGAATATAAAAAATATATTCAAATTACAGGAAAGTTTTTCCCGCGATTAAGATAATATTTCATCGATTAACGTCTCGAACTTAACCTGATTATCAAGATTAAATAATTCTTTAATTACTTGATAGTTAAAAAAAAATTGACTTTGGCTTTTCCTTTAGTAATTTTATGCAATAAATCATCATCTGATTTTGGATATATTAAACTGTATGAATCAATGAGATCAGAAAAAAGAAGTTTTTTGTTTATCAGGGTATTATTGATATATATCTGCATATTGTTCCTTGTAGGCCTGTTGATTTTCCTGCCTGCCGGCTCCATGAAATTCTGGAATGGATGGTTGTTTGCCGGCGCATTATTCATTCCAATGTTTTTTGTGCTGATCTACCTTATTATAAAAGATCCGGATCTGCTTGCCAAAAGGATGAAGACAAAGGAAAAGGAGAAAACTCAAAAAGCATACCTGATCCTTTCAATAATTGTCATTCTTGCCACTTTTATTATACCTGGTTTGGATTTCAGATTTAAATGGTCTGATGTTCCTCTTCCGGTTGTTTTAATTTCAACCATCATAATGATGTCAGGATATTTGATGGTCTTTATTGTGATGAGGCAAAACACCTATGCATCAAGGGTGATTGAAATCCAGGATGAACAAAAGCTTATTGATACCGGATTATATTCATTTGTAAGACATCCGATGTATTTAGGTTCCATAATTCTTTATGGATTTGCACCTTTAGTCTTAGGTTCGTTTTATGCTCTTATCCCGATGGTATTTATCCCGATACTTTTAATAATCAGAATCAGGAATGAAGAAAAAGTACTGACAGACGGTTTGAAAGGATACGATGAGTACATGAAAAAAGTGAAATACAGACTTTTACCATTCATCTGGTAAAATCATTGTCAGGATTTTAGAAGGTAATGATCTAATTGAAAAAAAACTTAAATTATGCTAAATATAATTTTACTTCTTATCGGATCAATATCTGTGATTATCTGGGGAATTGCGCATCTCTTCCCTACAAAATCAGTTGTCAGAGGATTTGGGAATATTTCCGATGATAATAAGAATATCCTGAGAATGGAATGGATAACTGAAGGATTCTCATTGATTTTCACCGGTGTCCTGGTGTTGTTAGTAACCATCACAGGTGATAATGAAAATATTACTTCAGGAATTGTCTGTATAACATCTTCAGTTTTTCTTTTTTCCATGGCTGTATTGTCATTTTTAACTGGTTTTAAAGTAAACTTTCTTCCATATAAATTATGCCCGATAATTTTTTCAATATCCGGAATTTTAATACTTATTGGGAATTTATTATAAAGGGGAATAACATTAATATTTACGATCCTTAAATACTTAGTAATTTGTTATAAATGAATAAAATAGTAATTAAACCTTTTAATGTAGTTGACCATACTGACCTGCCTGAAATGTCAGTTGATCAGGTGCCTACTGATGGAGATCCACTTGAAATCAAAGGAGAATTATACTATGTTTGTGAGAATAATTACAAACAACAATCTGATCCTCCGGTGATTGGAGTAATACCGCTAGTTGTAAGAAATCCGGCTAAGGTTTTGAACATTAAAAACTATATCCATTGTTTATCAATAGCTCACAGAAAAGTACAATTTAAAAATGATAAAGGGATTTGTGATTTTGACAATTGCAATGAAATGATTATTTTATAATAAGATCAACATTTAATTCTTGAATTTATTTTGTCCATCTTACTAAGAAGTCATGCAGTGCTGGTAGCACCACAATCTTTAAACCGTAAATCCCGCAAGATCAATGATCTGCGGGATTTTGTATCTTAAAGGGTGACGGAATTGCTGACGATTTTTATAATATTCTCATAATCAGACACATGTACAGCCTTTTCAAGACAAATTTCTAATATTTCTTATTAAGGTTAGTCCGGACGAGGGTAGGTTTTTCAGGTTTTTAGTCAGATTATTGTTTTGTTTTACTCACAAAGAATTTATTCATGATTGCTTTGGCTGTTACAGGTGTTAAACTAGTTTCATCCATTTTGTAAGTCTTAATAATCTTCATTTTTTGAGTCCAACCACAAACAGCTTCTTTCATAGTCAATGGCCATAGATCATTGTCCTTATACGCAAGTAAAGTCTCTTTTTCATAATTATATGAAAATTCTTCAAGTTCTGCTATAACAAATTCAGATCCAACCTTGCCACTAGGTATTTCATAATGG
>CAZLCF010000403.1:0-2292 GCA_964557905.1 uncultured Rikenellaceae bacterium
CCTTCTTTTATTTGAAGGTTGAGGTTATCAACCGCGGTTATTTTTCCGAATTTTGGTTTTTGCTGGTTATTACTACCGACTGCTGTAGCCACTTTTGACACAACATCTTCGATCGGGATGCAGGCATTCGGATTATTCTGCAGAGCAGTTGCGAAAGTCCTTGTAAACTGTGAATCGTCAACAGCCAGCTCATAGCCTGCAGATGAAAATACCTGCGATGACTTGAACTGTGTTGCCTGCCAGTCATCACAGCTTCTCTTCTTCAGATCCGACCTCATAGCCTGATAGAAACTTGGTCCTGATTCGCAGGCATCAGTAACAACAAGAGTATGTGTAAGGTATGCAAGGTATGATTCCATAGATGCCCTGAGGGTACTCAGATTAAAATAGGTGAACTCATCATCACGCTGGGCATCGACAGGAATCCAGTAGCCAACATCATTTATGAATTTGCCATGTCCGGCATACCAGATAAGCAAAGATTTGACCTGGTTTGCCTTAATAAGATCCCTGAGCTCAATTGAGAAGAATTTCTCCATTTCAGCTTTGGTCATATCCTTTTTATGTATGATATTATGGATCTGGTAATTTGCAAAAGCCCTGGTCATTGTATTAACATCCTTCAGAGGGCCATCGAGACTGGCAAAAGTTGAATAGTTGGAATTTTCGATAAATACAACCCATGTTTTACCCATAGGATTTGTTTCGGATATGGCAGCGCCTTCCCTGTTAAGCCGGAACTCAGCCGTTTGCTTGTTCCCGTAAATATCTTCTGCCTCAACAATAATTTTATTCTTGTTCAGAATATCAACAGTTGCTGTAAATGAGGGATTCAGATCTCCTACCGGATAGCTGGCTGTGACTCCGTCAATAAATACCGACCTGATCTTGCTTTCATCCGTTATTTTCCCCTGAAGGTACAGGGTAGGGTTATTACTGTCAAGATAGATCTGCCCGTCATCAGATGCATAAGGCGCCAGTATTAGTACGGTCGGCGGAATTATCTCTGTACGGACAAGTGAATAAGTTATTGATTTCTCGTTATCATAATCATCATGGGCAACCAGTGTAATTTTATCAATGCCATCAACATTGATTTTAGACAAAAATTCGTACTCCCCGTCTTTTTCTACTGTTGTAATAGCTTCATTATTAATGGCAAATGATTTAATTTTACTTTTGTCCTTTATTTTCCCCGTTATAAGAAGTGTTGTATTGTCTCCCCTGATTTCTACAGTCTCATTGACCGGTGCAGGGCTTATTACAGTTATTTCAGGAGGAATGGTTTCCCTGTTCAGCTCATAAAGCCTGTCCTGGGCATCCTTCAGCATTTTACGGGCTTCCTGGTTGAATTCCGAAAGAACAGTGATCTTTGTGTAATCTTCCATGGCCTTCCCGTAATTCATGATCTCTTCATACGATTTGGCCCTTGCAAAAAATGCATCCGGATTATCGGGATTAATGGAAATATACTTCGAAAAATCGTTTATTGCGTTGGTATGCTGATTAAACTCCTGGTAGGATTTGCCCCTGAAAAGATAGAATTCAGGATTATTGGGCTCAATCAGGATGTTCTTGGAAAGATCATTTATAGCGCTGGGATAATCAAGGTTCTTCATGTAAACCTTGCTTCTCATCATGTAAGCTGCCGTGTTCCTGTCATTATTCTTTAATATTTCATTGCACTGGCTGAGAGCGCCCTGGGTATCGTTGGTCTTCAAAAGAAGTTCAGCAAGAGCAAGCCTGGGTTCAGGCAGTTTCTTATCCTTCAGGATTGATTTTTCAAATTCTTTCTTTGCGAACAGATCATTATTCAGTTTTGTATAGATTATCCCCCTGTAAAAATAATTCATAGGCGAATCTTTTATTATCACGGCAGTATCTGAGACTCTTAGAGCCTGGTCATATCTTTCCAGACCGATGAGTGTGATCACTTTTTCGGGATAAATAGCTCCATTTCGCTTGTCAAATCCTGAAGCCCGGTTCAGGTATTTCAGCGCTTCTTCGAAATTTCCCATTTTGTTACAGACAGTCCCAAGGCCTATAAGTGCATCAACACTTCTAGGGGCAAACACCAGAGCCTTTTCAAAATCGGATTTTGCTTCATAATATTTAATGAGCGATTCATACGCCCTGCCCCTTGCGTAATAATAATCAGGGTTCGATGGTTCAGCACCAATCGCGCTTGTGAACTGAGTAACGGCATCCTCGTACTTTAAGTTCTCAACAAATTCAGCACCTGCCTTATAAAACTTTTTGCCATTCTGTCCATAAACGCAGATTGTAAAAACT
>CAZLCF010000404.1:0-2288 GCA_964557905.1 uncultured Rikenellaceae bacterium
ATACTATCAAGGATGGCATGGATATAGCCGTTTGTCTGGTAGATTTTGAGCAGAATTTGCTCTGGTTTTCAGGAGCCAACAATCCTCTCTACCTGATAAGAGGACATGAACTTGTTCACTACAGGGGCGATAAAATGCCGGTCGCAATACATTACAGGATGCAGCCGTTCACCCTTCACAGGATTGAGATTAAGAAAGGAGATGAGTTTTATATCTTTTCCGATGGTTATGTGGATCAGTTCGGAGGTCCGAAGCAGAAAAAATTCATGTCCAACCAGTTCAAGGAAACACTTGTAGCACTGGCTGACGTTGCAATGCTGAAGCAGGCGAAAAGATTAGACGAAATATTTGAAGAGTGGCGCGGAGACACTCCTCAGATTGATGATGTGACTCTGATAGGAATCAGGTACTAACGGCACTCCCAGGTTGTCGTGGAATTTCCAACTGTTGTCGGACCTTTTGCCTCAATTGCCAGCAGAGACGCACCACAATATTCAGTTTCAAATCCTTCAGTTACATCGCCGGTCGTATTATCTGTGGTTAACATCTTGCAAAACTTGCATTTATCAAGAGCTTCGCAGGAGGTGGCAGCCCAGGCAATGAATAAAAACGCCGCCGCATAAAGTACTTTCTTTTTCATACAGATTTTATTTCTCATAAAATTAAGAAACTCTTTTATAATAGAACACATTTATTATAAAAAGGTTGCTTTGAAGCATTTTTTTGGAAAAACGATGCATCAATTAATTAAATTGCAAGTCTTTGATCAGGAATGAAAATAATTACTAACTGAATTAATGAATAGTATTATGGAAGAAGTAAAAATCACGGAAGATCCAAAAATGAAGAAACACGTCACCATAGTCGGAGTTATTCACATAGCATTCGGAGTGCTCGGATTAATAGGTGCAATGACAGTTTTCTTCGCTCTTCATTTTGCAAAGGGATTTGTAAGCAATGAAGAAGTGCCTGCAATGGTCCTCACTATCGTGGGTATCAGCCTGCCCCTCCTGATCGGTTTTATGTCAACGCTTGGTCTTGTGGGAGGTATAGGTCTTATGGCGTATAAGAACTGGGCAAGATATCTGATAATTATCGTTGCAGCTCTTGGCTGTCTAAATATCCCCATCGGAACCCTTAAAGGAGTCTATTCGTTATGGGTCCTCCTGCAGGATGAAACGATCAGGCTTTTTGAAAAGAGATAATTGAATCATGAATTTTATTTGCGCAGGGACATTGCATGCAATGTCCCTGTTTTTTTATTATATATTTGAATTGTAATAACATTCAGATAATATGGCTGACGACAACAAGATCATTTTCTCAATGTACCGTGTCGGAAAAACATTTCCTCCTCATCGACAGGTACTTAAAGATATTTCTCTCTCTTTTTTCCTGGGTGCGAAGATTGGCATAATAGGCCTTAACGGATCCGGGAAATCAACGCTCCTGAAGATAATTGCGGGAAAGGAAATAGAGTATCAGGGTGAAGTCACTTTTCTCCCGGGATATTCAGTGGGGCACCTTTCCCAGGATCCTCTTCTTGATGAAAAACGTACTGTAAAGGAGATCGTTGAGGAAGGAGTGAAAGAAACAATTGACCTGATAAAGGAATATGAAAAAATAAATAACAGTTTCGGAGAACCTGAGGTGTATGAAAATCCCGAAAGGATGCAGCAGCTTATGGACCGGCAGGCTGTTCTTCAGGAGAAGATTGATCATGCTGACGGATGGAATATTGAACACAAACTTGAAAGAGCCATGGATGCCCTCCGATGCCCTGAAAGTAATGCAAGCGTAAATATCCTTTCCGGCGGCGAACGCAGAAGAGTAGCGTTATGCCGGCTCCTGCTGCAGCAACCCGATGTTCTGCTGCTAGATGAGCCTACAAACCACCTTGATGCAGAATCGGTGCAATGGCTGGAAACGACATTAAAACAATATCATGGTACGGTCATCTGCATAACCCACGACAGGTATTTTCTTGATAACGTTGCCGGATGGATACTGGAACTTGACAGGGGAGAGGGGATCCCATGGAAAGGGAATTACTCATCATGGCTTGAACAAAAGGCAAAGCGCCTTGAAATTGAAGAAAAAGGCAGTATTAAAAGGCGAAAAATACTGGAACGTGAGCTTGAATGGGTCAGAATGTCACCAAAAGCCCGTCATGCTAAGTCAAAAGCCAGACTTGGTGCATACGAAAACCTGCTTAACCAGGATGTAAAGCAAAAAGAAGAAAAACTCGAAATATTCATCCCTAATGGTCCAAGACTTGGCGATAAGGT
>CAZLCF010000405.1:0-2281 GCA_964557905.1 uncultured Rikenellaceae bacterium
GTTCAGGCAGGAATTAAAAAGGAATGGGTCAAATCATCAGACAGCTACCTTGATGAATATATGTTTCAGCTTATAAATACGAACTATTAAATGTTGTTGTAGCAAAGGAATGCATTCCGTTTCTACAACAAACCATTACATCAATCTGGTCTGATAGCGACCCTCTTATCACGATATTCTCCCTTAAAGTAATTAATACCTATTGCATTGTATCTCTTTTTCAAAATCTCCAGACGGGCAAGAAAATCCTCGATATCCTTAAGTCTGTCAGGAACCCAGCCAATTTCTGCAATGGCAAACATCCTCGGGTAGGCCATGTATTCCATTTGTTCGGGAGTGTTCAGGTATTCCGACCACAAATTACCCTGAACCCCAAGAATATGCTTCTGTTCTTCAGCGCTAAGCTCATTTGGCATTGGATTGTATGAATAGACCTTTTCCAGGGGCAGATAACCTCCAATCGCCAGAGGTTCTCCTTCCGGTTCGCACTGGTAATAATCGAGATAAACATATTTAGAGGGAGTCATGATCACATCATGTTTTTGTTTGGCAGCTGCAATCCCTCCTGTGGTTCCGCGCCACGACATTACCGTTGCCTCCGGTGCCAATCCGCCTTCAAGTATCTCATCCCAGCCTATAATCCTGCGTCCTTTTGAAAGAACAAACTTTTCAATCCTCTGGATAAAATAGCTTTGAAGTTCGCGTTCATCCTTCAATCCCTCCTCCTTTATTCTTTTCTGACAGAGAGGACATTTTTCCCACCGGGTCTTCGGACATTCATCACCTCCGATATGAATATATTCTGAAGGGAAAAGCTCAATCACTTCACTCAGAACATCCTGGAGGAAATTGAATGTTTCCTCTTTCCCGGCACAATAAACATCATCAAAAACACCCCACCTGGTCTGTACCTCAAAAGGTCCTTTTGTACATGCCAATCCGGGATATGATGCCAGCGCTGCCATAGCATGTCCGGGCATTTCTATTTCAGGTATTACAGTTATGAACTTTGATGAGGCATATGCGATAATCTCCTTTACCTCATCCCGGGTATAAAATCCGCCATAACGTTTTCCGTCATATGTAAACGGTTTTTTGTCGCCATGTCCGACAAGGGTTTCCTTACGGAAAGCTCCGGTTTCAGTAAGATTCGGGTATTTCTTTATTCCTATCCTCCATCCCTGATCTTCAGTAAGATGCCAGTGGAAAGTATTCATCTTGTGGAGAGCGATCATGTCAATATATCTTTTTATATATCCTACCGGGAACATATGACGTCCGACATCGAGATGCATGCCCCTGTAGCGAAATCTTGGTTCATCTTTTATTTCACAGGCAGGAACAGAAAATACGAATCCCTCAATAATCGATGGACTTTCCACCTCAACAGGCATCAGCTGCCTTAATGTCTGAACTGCATAAAATAGTCCGACGGCAGATCGTGCCCTGACAACTACCCGTTTAGGGGTTACCGTGAGCAGATATCCCTCCCTATTCTTAATTGCAGTATCAAGTGTCATAAATACCGAGTGTTTCGCCGGCCTCTTCCCTTCCTCAATTGAAAGGTCAATTCCTGTAGGATTTCTGACAAGGGCCGCCAGGCAATCAGCTGCCAGCTTCGTTTCACTGTCCAGAACTGTAAGGATGATCTTGCTTTTATCCGAAAAAATAAAATCGCCGTTCATCTCAGTAACGGAAACAGGAGCCGGAATTATGGCAAGAGCTTTTTCCGTACCCGGTGCATTTCCGGATTTACATCCTCCAATCATAAATATGAACCCCATAATGAAATAAAGTGTCTTTTTCATGAATAACTGTTATTTATAAGTAAGAATCCTTTAAAGGTAATAAACATTTTCATGATCTTTCCATACCGGTAAATGACTCTGCTATTTTAATCCTGATGCAAGCAGACCGCATGCTGCTGAAATATCAGCTCCTCGTGATTTCCTTATAGATGCCGATATTCCCGAAATCACCAGTTCATGCTTGAAAAAAAGCATTGTTTCGTCTGATGAAGAAGCGTTTCGGTCATCCTTGACCGGATGGTAAGGCGTCAGGTTGACCCTGATCCCCGATCTTTCCAGTAATTTTTTTAATCCTTCCAGATGTTTGCCGGTATCATTAACATCTTTTATCATCACATACGCAACACTGAACCTTCTTTTCTTCTTCACAGGAAAATCCTTCATGATCCCGATTATCTCATGAACCGGGTACGCTGACTCAGCCGGTATAACGCGGATCCTTTCCTGTTTAAAAGGAGAATAGAGGCTTATAG
>CAZLCF010000406.1:0-2272 GCA_964557905.1 uncultured Rikenellaceae bacterium
ACGGGAGATGAATGGGCACTGAATGAAGAAGCCATCCGCAATCTCGGTTATATGCAGATGAAAAAAACTCACGACGCTGCGATGGTGATTATTAAAAGGATTTATGGAGAACTACCTCGTTATAATTATTATATCGGAGGTTCACAGGGCGGACGCGAAGGGCTCATGGTTGCACAACGATACCCTGCTGATTACGATGGTATAGTTTCCAATGTGCCGATCGTGAGTTTCTCGACGCTGATGCTCGCACCCGAGTTGATCAGGATACTGGAAAAACCGCTGGCTAACTGGGTAACACCGGCAAAAGTAAATGCAATCAGAGCTGAATTCCTGAGGCAATGCGACAAACTCGATGGGCTGGCTGATGGCATCATCAATAATTATATGGCAGCACGTCAAATCTTTGATGTCACCGATGGTATTGGACCAACCGACCCATGGGCCGCATTGCGGGCAATAAACGGTATTGATCCCAATCCCGATGATAATTCAACTTCAGCTAAACTTACCGACGGACAGATTAAAACACTTGAAATGATCTACAGCCCTTATAAGTTCTCAACTCCGCTGGCAAACGGCGTAAAATCATTCGGTATGTGGCTTCCGAGCATTACACCCAATGATTTCGGGATGATTGCCAGTGTAAGGTATAAAGGGCAGGAAGGAGCCGATGAAAACGCCAGGGTGCATTCATCCCTGGGAGTGCTTGGAGTAACCGGGTTCCTGATGCAGGATATCACAGCTAATCCGCTCGATTATGTTGAAGGAGGAGTACTGAACAAACGCAGGGAAGAAATATCCGAATGGCTCGATGCTACCAATCCAGATCTTTCAGCTTTTTACAAACACAGAGGAAAGATTATCATAACCATTGGAACGATGGATTTTACGGCTTCGTCAGGTGCCCAGCTCGATTATTACCAGTCATTAATTGATAAGATGCGCCAGAAAAAGATAGACAAATTTGCACGTCTATACGTAATCCCGCAGGGTGGTCATAATCTGGCAGGAAATAGTCACAACGTGAACGGTGAAGGGGAAACGGTTCCGGTGAGAAATATTCCTGCTCCTGATATGAATGACCAGATTGATCTAATCACTTCATGGATTGAAAAAGGCCAGGCTCCGCAGAAAACACTAGTGGTAAATACAGAAGGACAAATCGGAGTGAAACAGGAAAGAAAAGGCTTTCTTCTCTGTTCCTATCCGAACTATCCCAGATATGTGGGAGGACCTGCTGATTTGGTATCTTCATATATAAGTGCAGCACCTGAGAAGGTTCCCTGAGGTTCAATTAACTCACAAATGGCAGCTTGCCATCAAATCAAGTATTGTAAAGTTGTTAATTGTAATTAATTGATTATCTTTGGTATATAACTTTAAAATTAATCCCATGAAAAAGATTTTAGGCACTCTGATTATTGCATTTATAAGCACCGGTATGGTTATCTGTCAGGCCACAATTAATCTTACCTGGTTTGGTCAGTCAACTTTCATAATGAGCACAGGTGATGGAGTAAAAGTCTTAACGGATCCGGTAAATCCAAATATGGTAAAAGTGGAATTGTCGGAAACCATTGATCTGGTCACTGTATCGCATGAACACGGAGATCACAATTATGTTGCCCTGGCAAAGGGGAATCCGACTATTTTACGCGGACTCAAAGGATATGAATTTGCTAAAGTTGATACAGTATTTAAGGGTATTCACGTTTATACGGTCGGATCATTTCATGATAACCAGGGAGGGAGCCAGCGGGGAAAGAACGCAATTTTCATTTTTGAAATGCCAGGATTAAAAGTCGTTCACCTTGGAGATCTCGGACATATACTCAATGAAAGTCAGGTTTCGGCTATTGGGGCAACAGATATTCTCATGATCCCGGTTGGAGCCGGACCCACAATTGATCTTCAGTCAGCTGTGGAAGTCATTAAGCAACTCAGGCCCAGGGTAGTAATTCCCATGCATTATTCGCCAGCCAATGCACCTGCAGGTGGTTTCAGGCTTGGAACCGTTGAAGATTTCATTAAGGTTATTGGTACTACCTTTGATGTTAAATATTCTGGACATTCTGAAACATTTATTGCAGGTAAGCTTCCTTCAGAAACAACCATAACAGTTATGAAAATATCAGAATGATTAACCTCACATTAAGTAACAATTAAGAATCCAATATAACTCGACTAAACATGAAACAAATAATATCAGGAGGAATATCTATGAAGAAAATGACTGTTTTAATTTTAATGTTTATGCTATTTACTGCCGGAC